>JBAULJ010000280.1:0-9769 GCA_049578125.1 Halobacteriota archaeon | reverse complement strand
TCCATATGCTATAAACTTTGCCTCTCTCTACTTCCGACGTCGTATCACCAAATATGCAACAGCCAAAAGCCCCGCTAAAGCGTACAACGCTTCAAAGCCCGGCAAGCCAAGGAACCCTCCGCCCGCTGTGGCTGACGCACTTTGTAGTTGTCGCGTTTCAAAAAAGAAAAAAAAATAAAGGCGCGAGCCCAGTCAAGACCGGACTCACCACGCGTGGTTCAGAGCGTTACTTCCTACGCCGCATCACCAGATATGCAACCGCTAAAAGCCCTACTACCGCGTACAGCGCCTCAAAGCCCGGCAAGCCAAGGAACCCTCCAGCTGCTGACGCAGCGGCTGACGCAACCGCTCCTGTCGTCACTCCGGCCCCTGGTACCAGCACAGTATCTATGACGTTTACCACGCCGTTACTTGTGGTAATATTCGCCTGTTTTACTGTCGCGTTAGTGCCGCCTGGAAGTTGCACTTTTGTGACGTTCGCTGTCGTATTCCAAGCAATCGTGTTTCCTGCGAGCGTTTGAGTAGTTCCGTTTGCCGTGAGGTTTACTTTACCCACTACGACGTGGCTCTTGAGGATCGTTGCGAGCTTCGTCGTATTGTTTGCCAAATCGGCAAGCGTTTTATTACCAAGTTTGTCAAAAGCAGCGTTATCCGGCGCGAAAACTGTATAGTTTTTGGTAGTGTCGTTGAGCGCAGCTGTCAAGTTCGTCGCGTTAAGATATTTCACTAAATCTGACAGCGTGGGCGTTTCTTGTGCAGTCATTACGATCGTGTTTTGAGTAGTCACTACGGCGGTTTGCGCTGATGTGATACTAGTTCCAGCTATAACACTTAGAATTACTAAGGTTGCCAACACAGCAGAAAAAGACTTTTTACTGACCATTTTTCACCTCCAATATAAACTTAGCTTTCGTAGACGCATGATTTTCCATATGCTATAAACTTTGCTTCTCTCGACTTCCGACGCCGATCACCAGATACCCCACAGCTAAAAGCCCCGCTACCGCGTACAACGCCTCAAAGCCGGGCAAGCCAATGAACTCCGCCCGCAGCGACCGACGTACGTTGTACTATTTACGAATCAAAAAGAAAAAATAAAGACGCGAGCCTAGCTTAGACTAGACTCACCACGCGTGGTTTAGAGCGTTACTTACGACGTCGTATCACCAAGTATGCGACTGCCAAAAGCCCTACTACCGCGTACAACGCCTCAAAGCCAGGTAATCCAAGGAATCCCCCGGCAGCTGAAGCAGCGGCTGACGCAACCGACGCAACCGCTCCCGTTGTCACTTTTTTGGTTACGTTCGTCGTCGCGTTCGTCGTCGCATTCTTAGTCGCATTCGCTGTCATCGTCGCCGTTTCTGTTTGCGCGAAAACAACGGTCGACCCGAGGATAGAGACAATCATTAAGGTCGCCAATACAGCAGAAAAGAGTTTTTTGCTGACCATTTTTCACCTCCAATATAGATTTAGCTTCTTATACGTGATTTGCGTATGCGATAAGCTTTATTTTTCTACGAATGCGTCTCTTTTAGTCTCAAAAGTACTCTGTCGCCTCCAACTCACGTTATCAGCGTTCGGTGGCTTAGAAGTCCAAAATCTCTTGAGCGAGACGTCAGTTGATAAGGAAGCTGCAGTAATAAAGTCTTTTTGGTTTTAGCGCGTGACGGCGAAAACAGATCTTTTTCCGCGCGTTTCCTGTAACCAAGGGATAATGCCCATTTTTGTTGCCTACCCATCACTCGTAGGATTGCCTCCGATTAAAAAAACCGTCCAATCACGGCAGACAACGGACCAATAGCATATGGTTTTATATCTGCACCGAGAAAAGAACAGAGGAGAAGTTGATATGTCTTGGAAGGAAATAAGTCCGCTGAGCAATATTCGCAGCAAGATGGATGGGCTGTTAGAAGATACTGACAGCGACGAGTATACAGGGCTAATTACCGCAACACCGCCTGTCGACCTAATAGATCTCCCAGCAGAAATCGTTGTCCTAGTGGATCTTCCAGGAGTTAGCAAGGACGACGTGAAGCTTGAAGGCAGCAGCGACATGGTAGAAATCACAGCGGAACGGACTTCAAAATACGACAATGACGAACACCTCATAAGAGAACGCGCGCCACGCGAGTACTACCGCTCTATCAAACTCCCCACGAATATCGATGATGCTGCCGCACGCGCAAGCTTCTTTAACGGCGTGCTCGAAGTCCACCTGCCGAAGATTGGAATCGCTGACAAGAAGCTCATCTCTATCGAGTAACGCGGCTTATCGCTGAAGCAGATTGACGGCATCAGACAGGTTCGCTCCTCATCTTGTGCTCAGTGGGGGTAACTCTCATCATCGCCGTCATATTGAGATATGGACCATTTAGACGATAAATATTCCTTCTAGGCTCCGAAGGTGCTCACGCAAGCCACTTGTGATTCGCTTGAGAACTGAAGCATTTATAGTGAATAATATCCCTCTCGTAAAACAGGGAGACGACCTAACAGGTTTTTTGCGGGATGTAGACCTTCACGACGGAGATATCGTTGCCATTGCTTCAACGATAGTGTCGAAGGCCGAAGGATTGATGCGGAGTTTGCTAAGTTTTACCCCAAGCGAGCGGGCTCGCAGGATCGCTGCGGGACTTCAAGAGGATCCGCGCTTCATTGAAGCGGTGCTTGGTCAATCCACGGAGATCCTGATTGAGAAGCCGTTCTTGCTAGTTGAAAGCAAGTTTGGTCAGGTGTGCGTCAATGCAGGATTGGATCGGTCAAACGTCGACGAAGGTTTTGTCTTACTCCTTCCGGATGATCCCTCTCGAAGTGCACGGCAGATACGCGCACGAATAAACGAGCACTATGGCAAGAACGTGGCGGTGATAATCACTGATACCTGTGGTCGGTCGTTTCGAGAGGGACAAACTGGCGTCGGGATAGGATTTGCCGGAATTGCCCCGATGAAGGACTGGCGCGGGATGAAGGACCTTGCAGGGAAAGCGCTAGAGATAACCAATGAGGGCGTGGGCGATGAGATAGCTGGGCTCGCCAACCTTATGATGGGAGAGGGGGCAGGCGGCACCCCGATTGTCATCGTTCGAGGTATCACCTATGAGGACCGCGCGTGTCAGGTGTTTCGCTCAAAGGAAACGGACGTGATAAGGAAGGCTATCAACGACGCAAATACGCAAGGTCAAGCGTAGGCTTTGCGGGACTTCCACAAATCTCTTTTTGTATTTTTCGAGACAAGCCGGTATCAGTGGCAATCGCGCACGCGCGCGGCGTGCTCACGTTTGCGATTTTCAAGCAAAATTTGGCGGGAGGATGCAGATTTGGAATCTAGTCACAAGTCACAACGAGATGCTCTGGTAATACGAGAAGCGGTAATAGATGATTTACCACGCATTCTAGTTCTCTATGCGCAGCTCTTCTCAAACACAGATCAAGCTTCCGAGAATAGCAAAGAGCTCCTGCCTGCACATTATCAGGCATTTTCGGAAATCGAAGAAAGTCAGAACTGTGACCTAATTGTGGCCGAATTGGCCGGAGCCGTTGTCGGGACGCTCGCTATCGCAATAATCCCAAACGTATCTCATCGCGGCAGGCATTGGGCGGTGATTGAAAACGTCGTAGTAGATGAACGAGCTCGAAAATCGAGCATCGGGACCGCAATGATGCAGCACGCGATCGCTCTTGCTCGAGCCCGAGGATGTTTTCGCGTGGTCCTCTCAAGCAGTGTGCACAGAGAGGGCAGTCACGAGTTTTACCGGAGCCTTGGTTTAGAGACCTTTGGCTACAGCTTCACTGTGTTCTTGGCATAGGATAAAAAGAAGCGATTCTAGCTCGAAACGGACGCGTTCAACGGGTCGAGCCGTTCTGGTGCGGGCCAAACTCTCATGGCAGTTCTCGCGCACACACCTCTCGACGCGTATTCTACCAAGAATGGAGCGTCCCGGCCGGGATTTGAACCCGAGTCTTGAGCTCCGCAGGCTCATAGGATATCCACTACCCCACCAGGACTCGCGTATCTTTATGTGTTTAACGGTATAAATCGGTTGTTCAATCTGACTAACCTAGTGAGACTGCTTGACGTATCTCGTTATGTCGGTCCCGACCTCAGATGTGGTCGAGCTCCCTCCTAGGTCAAACGTTCTCACCTTGCGTGCGCGCAGATTGCACTCGATTGCGTGCATAACGCCGCTCGCAGCTTGAGTCGCACCGAGACTCTCGAGGAGCATTGCTCCGGCCCAAATTGTCGCAATCGGGTTGACCTTGTTTAAGCCCTTATATTTTGGAGCCGAACCGTGAATCGGTTCAAACATTGACGTTCCGTTTGGGTTTATGTTGCCCCCTGGGGCAAGCCCAAGCCCTCCTTGGACCATGGCCCCGAGATCCGTGATAATGTCTCCGAACAAGTTCGGAGCGACAACAACGTCAAACCATTCAGGATTCTTGACGAGCCACATAGTCATTGCATCGACGAGATTGAAATCTGTTCTTACGTCTGGGTAGCCTGCGGCTATTTCGGTGAATATCTCACGCCAGAAGCCGTAAATGTCCGTCATCGCGTTCATCTTATCGACGCTCGACACGTGCTTTTTTCTCCTCATGGCCAAGTTAAAAGCGTACTGCATGACGCGCTGCGTCCCCTCAGCTGAGATAAGCCCGACTTGATAGGCAATTTCGTCACTGTCAGAGTCGATATCGAGGCCAAACTTGACGCTATAAAGGTTGCGGATTACTTCTGCATCGCGATGCACGCTGCCTTTCTTGGTGCGACCGCCAACTCCGATGTAGAGGTCTTCGGAGTTTTCGCGCACTACGACGTAATCAATATCTTCAGGACCTTTGTCTCGAATTGGCGTTTCCACGCCCTCCAGCAGCCGAATAGGGCGGAGATTTATGTACTGATCGAAATAGAATCTCAGCGCGAATAGGACGCCGCGCTCGAGCACTCCCGGCGGGACACGCGCATCTCCGACTGAGCCAAGGTATATCGCGTCGTAGTCGCTCAGCTCTTTGAGTGCGTCCTCTGAGATAAGCTCTCCAGTAGAGAGATAGTGCTCTGCTCCATATGGGTACTTTTTCCACTTAATGTTGAATCCGTAGTTGTCGCCAGCGGCTTCGAGAACCTTTTTCCCCTCTGCAATGACCTCTGGCCCGACGCCGTCTCCAGCGATTATGGGGATTTTATACGTCTTCATTTCCACTCCACCACAAAGTATTCAGCAAAGCGATGTGACGGTGCTCACGATTGATGCCTAGTCCGCCTCGAGTTCGCGCGGCTCCCGACTCTCAAGCTGCGCCCTGTTTTTTATGTACTGGACGAGCCCCCCGGCTTCTATGATATTTCTGATGAACGGCGGAAAAGGGGTCATCGTGTACTCCTTTTTCCGTGTCTCGTTGTAGATGTTGCCCTTTTCTAAATCAACGTGTAAGATATCCCCATCCTCGATTTCGGTCGTGTCACATTCGACGACGGGCAGTCCTATGTTTATGGCATTTCGAAAAAAGATCCGTGCAAACGAACGCGCGACCACGATGCCGACATTGTCCTTTAGAGCCAGAGGAGCGTGCTCTCTCGAGGAACCACAACCGAAATTCTCTCCGGCGACGACGATGTCGCCTTTGATGACTTGACTCGCAAAGTTCGGGCGTACGTTTTCGAAGGCGTGCTTTGCGAGGTCTTGTGATGAGTTGAGCACGAGATACTTACCTGGGATAATTGCATCGGTATCGACGTTGTCACCAAACCTCCACACTCTGCCTGTAATATGCGCTTTCGATCTCGTCATGCTCCGCTCCTAGTGCGTTCTTGGATCAGCTATTACGCCGTTGATTGCGGACGCGGCCGCGGTTGCAGGGGAACATAAATATACAGAAGCCCTTGGGCTTCCCTGTCGGCCGACGAAGTTGCGGTTTGACGTGCTGAGGCCCACCTCACCCGGACCGAGTATTCCAAACGATCCGCCCATACACGGGCCGCAGCATGGAGCTTCAACAAGAGCGCCGCTGTCGGTAAAGATATCTATAAGACCTGTTTTTAGCGCCCTCTGAAACTCGGTTCTCGAAGCGGGAATCACAATCATCCGCACTCCTCGTGCCACTGTCTCTCCCTCTAATAGCTCAGCTGCTGCTTTTAGATCCTCGTACCGACCGTTTGTACACGAGCCGATGAAGACCTGATCTATGTGATACCCTTCAACGTCGGTGACGGGCACCACGTTATCGACTTGATGGGGCTTCGCAACCATGGGGACCATTTCGCTCGCGGTGTAGCGACGCATGACTTTCGTCGCGTCTTCGTCTGAGCCCAGCGTGAAGTCTCCGCCGACGGAGCGCTCCTCTAGAAAGGCGACCGTCGTTTCGTCGGGTGCTACGATCCCCGTTTTTCCTCCCATCTCGACTGCCATGTTGCAGAGAGTCATCCGGTTGGCGATGTCCATGTGCACGACGGTTTCCCCCCCGAATTCACACGCCTTATATGTGGCGCCATTTACGCCGACGTCGCCTATTATTGTGAGTATCATGTCTTTGGCATAAACGCGTCGAGCGAGTTTTCCATCAATATCGAATGCGACGGTATCTGGGACTTTGAACCAAAGCTTTCCTGAAGCGAGGGCCACCCCCATGTCTGTCGAGCCAACGCCGGTGGCGAACGCCCCCACAGCTCCGTACGTGCAAGTGTGTGAATCGGCGCCTATGACGAGCTCTCCCGGAAGCACGTGCCCCTTTTCGACCATGACTTGATGGCACACTCCTTCTTGCACATCGTAGTTTAGGATCCCCTCTCGTTTTGCAAACTTGCGAAGCTCTAAGTGGTTGACTGCGGCGTCGACCGAGTCAGCGGGTACCTGGTGGTCAAAAAGCATGATTACTTTGGTGCGATCCCACACCCGATCTGTTATCTCGTAGAGCGTCTTTACGGCCAGAGGTCCCGTAATATCGTGAATCATGGCGACGTCTATCGCTGCTTCGACAAAGTCACCTGCCGTCACGACTCTTCCAGCTGAATTTGAGAATATTTTCTCGGCAATAGTTTGTCCCATTCTCGACGTGCCCCGTAACCAAAAACAGCGTGTAGGTCTCTGTCATAACACGCCACAGAAGTATAAAAAATATTTCATTGCGAAGAAAAGGATCGTCTACGACAACTGCGAACGCAGCAAAGCCGTAGATTCTCAAAATTTCATGGATGTCTTGCTGGGGTTCGAACAGGTTCATGGTCGCCGCGCCTTTTTGACAAAGTTATTAAGATAGGCGGTTGTTCTACTGAAGGTGGAAGGAAACTCAAACCACCTTTCTGACGACGTGGCGAGCATTTACGAACGCTTGGCCAATACGATCTCGAGAGAGGAGTTCGTTGAAAGGGTCAATCAAAAGGTGGAGGACATGTCGGGCTTGTGTGATGACAAGACGGCAGCCATGCTCGTCGCTCACGAGCTTGGCATCGATACGATCGTGCAAATCGGACAAATCGATGGACAAACGAGAGCCGTCGCATTTGTTGGGAAGCTCTCGCGTATTTCGCCGACGAGAGAATTCTCCCGCAACGGCGATGTAGGATATGTTGCCAATCTCGTCGTTTCGGACGAAACGGGGTCAATTCGCGTAGTCTTGTGGAACGATCTTGCAAAACACGTCGAAGAGCTTCAAATTGGACAGACCCTTAAGATTGGGGGAGTCGTCAAGGAAGGGCCGTATGGCTTAGAAGTAAACGCACGAGAAATTGAAGTCGATGAATCAGTGCCAAAAACTGAGGTAACCTCCTCCAAGGATAACGAGATGATCGCTGACCTTGTGGCAGGACTTAATGCGGTCGAAATAAGTGGTGTTATACTCGACGTCGGACCCGTCCGTACTTTTTCAAAGCGCGATGGCTCGGTAGGAAAAGTCTCGAACATAACGATAGGCGATGAAACGGGAAGGGTGCGAGTAACGCTTTGGGACGATATGGCTGAGAAGGCTGTTGATTTTGTCTCTGGGGATGTGGTTGACATCACAAACGGGTATACACGAGAGCGTTATGGGCGGCTCGAAGTGCACGTGGGCAGTCGCGGATCGCTCCTAAAAGGGGGACAAAGTATTGAATTCGTTGAGCAAATCATCCCCATTAGTGAGGTCAAATCGGACGTCCCATGTACGGTTAAGGGAGTAATCGAGAACGTCGGCTCTCTCCGGGAATTCACTAGAAATAATGGTAGTGCCGGGCAAGTGAGAAACATCGTGCTAAAGGACGATACCGGTGAGATAAGAGCGGCCCTGTGGGGCGACAAAGCACTCGCAATAACCGAAGAGGATACGAACAGCAATGTCATATTGCGCGATTGCACCCCGAAAAGCGGCTTTGACAATCAACTTGAACTGAGTGTTGACTGGAGAAGCGGTCTTAGTTTAGCAGGTAAGGTGGACCGGACGCCAAGCCAAAATACCGTGCCGCAAGAAAGTACTGATGGAGGCATTACCGGTACGGTGATTTCATCGGCGGCGTCTGTGTGCGTCGACAACGGGATCGACTACGTGACTTTTGACAAAGCATTTAGTAATGTGACGCTGGACGTTGGGGATGAGGTTACGGTTGTTGGTGTCAGAACGAATGACAAGTTTGCGGCTAAAAGCGTATCAAAAACGCCGCAGGACTTGGCATCTCGAAAACTTGCGGCGATCAAGAGAAGACTCGATGAGCTTCAGTCCGCGACCCACGAGGCGGATGTGCGATAAACACTTTCGCTCTGCACTCACAAGCCTTTATAGGGCACAAGAGATTAGCGTGTACGACTCTCCAAGGGTTGCGACAAAAAAGGGAGGGTAGGTATATGGAAGAAGTAGAAGAAATCGATGGTTTTAGTATCGAAGACCTGCCAGGTGTAGGCCCTGCTACCGCAGAGAAGTTGAGGGAAGCTGGTTTTAACTCAGTGGAAGCAGTTGCCGTCGCATCCCCTTCGGAGTTATCAAACGCAGCAGATCTCGGTGAGGCAACCGCCTCCAAGATCATAATAGCGGCGCGCCAAGCTGCAGACATCGGCGGTTTTGAGACCGGTGATGTCATTCTTGAAAGAAGGCGACACGTAGGTAAACTTGAGACCGGAAGCGAGGCTTTTGATGAGCTGCTTGGGGGAGGTGTGGAAACCCAAGCGATCACCGAGCTCTACGGAGAATTTGGCTCTGGAAAGACCCAAGTTGCACATCAGCTTGCGGTCAAGGTTCAGCTCGGGCACGAACGCGGCGGTCTTGACGGATCGTGCATATTAATTGACACCGAGAACACCTTTAGGCCGGAACGCATCAGCCAGATCGCAGGGGGTCTCGATCTCGATCCTGAAAGCGTGTTAAGAAATATCCACGTCGCGCGGGCACATAATTCCAATCACCAAATATTGTTAGTCGAAGCGGCAAGTGAGCTATCGGAACAGCTTAAGGCGACTGAGCTCCCTGTGAGACTCCTTATCGTAGACTCGCTTACTGCCCATTTTAGGGCGGAGTATGTCGGCAGAGGTACGCTTGCAGACAGACAACAAAAGTTAAACAAGCATCTGCACGACCTTATGCGCTTTGGAACGTTAAACAATGCAGTCGTGCTCGTTACTAATCAAGTTCAAGCAAAACCTGATGCCTTCTTTGGCGATCCAACGCGACCGATCGGTGGTCATATATTGGGCCATACCGCAACTTTCAGGTTGTATTTGAGAAAATCGAAAGGAGGCAAACGCATAGCACGCCTTGTAGACTCTCCAAACCTTGCTGAAGGCGAAGCGATATTTTCGGTGGAGTCGGAGGGAATACG
>JBAULJ010000279.1:0-6849 GCA_049578125.1 Halobacteriota archaeon | reverse complement strand
CAACCTTATAGTCAAAGAGGTAGGCACCGAACGAATCACTTCAAAAGACGTAACGACCCTCCTCGATCTCATCGCCCGACACGATTCCGTCGTGCTCGGGCCTGGTCTCGGCGCTGACCCAGAAACGACAAGAGCGGTAAGTACCCTAATATCTGCTTCTGACAACTTGACGCTTGACGCAGACGGGCTTAGTGCCCTGGCAACCTCTGAGTACAAGGCCCACAGCATAACTGTTACTCCACATCAGGGCGAGTTTGCAGCTCTAACAGGTGACACAATTCCGAGCAGTCTTCAAGAAAGAATAGCGGCGGTCAAGGCTTTTTCGCGAGAATGGAACGTCATCACACTGCTAAAAGGTCGAATTGACATCATTTCGGATGGGACGAAGTATCGGTTAAATAAGACTGGTAATCCCGGAATGACGGTCGGCGGCACAGGCGATGTCTTAGCAGGGCTTGTCGGCGCTTTTTCGACACGTCTGGACAAAATGCAAGCAGCGTCAACTGCTGCTTACCTGAACGGCTGTGCAGGTGATGTGGCGTTTTCCCGCTTCGGATATAGCCTGTTAGCAACAGACGTCATAGATTGCATACCAGATGCGTTATTTGGACAATCACGACTTAGCTAAGCGCGCGGGGAGCTGTTCGTTCCTTGACACCGATGTAGACCCATTGGTCGTAAATGCTGGTATCGTCTCGGTTGTCCACTACCTGACCTTTGATGCCGAAATCTTGCATCGTTCTGTCGATGAAATCAATCTCTTCTTTTTTGTGAACCGTAAGCAGAAAAAGCCCCTCATTAATGATCGCCGCAGCTTCCGATAGTATTTTCTTCCAGTCAGTTTTGTTAAACTCGTAGATAGCCCCTAACATAAAGCCGAAGACGCATCTAAACTCGTGGTACTGAGCGAATTCATATTCTGAAAGATGACGAGCGTCCAATACTGCCGTGTTTTCGTTTCGAAGAGCGCCACGGAATAGCCCTTCACAAACCGCGCATTTGTCGTTGTCTAAAGCGTAAACGTTGTATCCAAGATCGCGGAGCGCGGCGGTAGCCATGCCATTTCCGCAGCATATCTCGAGCATCTCCGCGGCACTTAGATCAAAAAGAAGCTCAATTTTCGTCTTAAATAGCAATTGTAAGCGTTCCTGACGCTCAGATGAGTATGCCAATATGTGCGAACGTCTGCCGCCTTGACAGTCGCAAGATTCACCGCTTACCAACAAGTCGCACAGAAGCGTGACTACAGCTCGATGAAAGTCAGCCGCCTCGACCGTACACGATTGTTTGTTATTGCATTTGGCCCCCTGAAGTAGGACTGCGGCATAGTTTTCGAATTCAGGATCAAACCTGACGATATCAGTTACTAGCGTCCAAAAGTCCTGCTTAAAGGCGATTCCACGGATTCGCCCGTCGCAGATAAACGCTGTAATTGCGTCAAGCGGCGAATCTAGCATCTCTGCAAGGAGATATTTCGAAAATGTGGTGTCTTTCAAACCGGCGTACGTGTTGTCTACGAGTAATACGCTTGTAGCGTTGAGCACCTGCTTCAGATCCATGTCAGTAGCTCTTGTGTGCGATTCCGACCGCATCTTCAAGTGTTAAACCTTTCGTGGCCAGGTAACGGTCGATTCCGACTGCGACGTGCTCAAATATCGACAGATCTCTGGCGACGGCCGACCCGATCTGAACGGCCCTAGCTCCTGCCATAATGAATTCTAAGGCGTCCTGGTAATTGCTTATCCCACCGACACCGATAATAGGGATGGTGAGGGCGCTGTATAGGTCATAAACGCATTTCACCGCGATTGGCTTTATCGCACTTCCTGACAGCCCGCCAAACACGTTGCCCAAGACTGGCCTAGCGCTTTCCACATCGATCGCCATTCCCTTGACCGTGTTTATTGCCACTACCGCATCGGCTCCGCCTTTTTCTGCTGCTTGGCCAAGTGCCGTAATGTCAGTCACGTTAGGCGTGAGCTTGACCCATATCGGAAGGTCAACGTGTCTGCTCACGGAATTCGTAATGGCTTCAACGGCCGCAGGCTCTGAGCCGACTTCGATTCCATAACCCTGAGCATGAGGACAGCTTAAGTTGAGTTCTAGCGCGTCTGCGTACTGGCAGAACTTTTCGGCCAGCTCGACAAAGTCGTCGGGACCGTCGCCGAATAAGCTTACGATTATCGGCTTTCGCTCGTCTTCGGTACTCAGCATCTCAAGTTCGTCCAAAAACGCAAGGCCCATATTGGGTAGTCCCAGTGCGTTAAGGTACCCCCCCGGAACCTCAGCGAGAACCGGTCCAAGGTGACCTTCTCGTGGCAGAAGTCCAACTGACTTTGTAACAACGGCGCCTGCCCCACACGACATGATCCGCCTTAGAGAAGATGCGGCGGATCCCATGATCCCGGCTGCGAGCATAGTTGGATTGTTGAGCGTTATCTTGCCGATGCTGATGTTCAATTCTATCACTTCTAGCCGACAAACTATTATTCTGCCCCAAGATATATAGGATGTCTATCCACAAGCTAAAGAGGCGTCACTGCGCTTCGCACGTAATAGCGACATCAACGACCAAATAGAGCATGACAATCATCAAAACTTGGTTCGGAGAGATCGAGCTGCACGATGACAAGATCGTTCGTTCGAACGTCTTGAAAGCGGACGCCGCCGCGATGGTTATGCGGCTTCAGAAAGAAGAATTTGCCGATTTAGATAAGCAGTATAGGGGCCGTCTCAGGGAGATGGCGATTCAACTCCGCTTGGTCACGTCGGAGCACGACTACATTTCGCTGCTGCGCGCCGTTGCGATACAGCGTGCGAAAGAGCAGATAACCGCGGCGTTTGCTCGCCCAGACGCACGAATTATGGAGCTAATCGGCGGAATCGATGATATCGACGAGTCGATAAACTTGCTCTCGGAACGTCTTTTGGAATGGGATATCCTCGAATTTGAAATATCTAGACCGGGGGACTTAACAGAAACTCACGCCCCCCAGTCAACCACATACTCGGCGCTTAAGCACGAGTTTGCCGAATCCATAGAGCGACTAAGCGAACTGAGAAAGAAAATTGCAGGCGCCATCGAACTTGAGATGCACGCCATCGCTCCTAATCTTTCTTCTCTCGCTGGTGAACTTCTCGGCGCACGACTGATCGCTCGAGCCGGCGGCCTAGAATCACTCGCGCGAATGCCAGCGAGCAAGATTCAAGTAATGGGTGCGTCTAAGGCGCTGTTCAAACATCTCCAGTTTGGCGCAAAACCGCCTAAGCATGGACTCATATTTCAACATCCGTTGGTCCGCGGCAGTCCCCTAAGCAATAGAGGAAAGATTGCAAGGACAATGGCCGCAAAACTAGCTATCGCCGCTCGCCTAGATTTTTATTCAAAGAAAACGCATCCAGAACTCTTAGCTCAAGTGGAAAAACGAGCAAGAGAGCTCCATACGCCCGCGATACGCGACCAGACATGACATGACGATAAGGACCCACAAGGTTGCAGGAGTTTTTATGTTAGGTTCGCATCTTGCGACGAAAGGTGAGGCCCTCTATGGCGAGAAGGTGTTTGGGGAATATCGGCTTTGGAATCCGCAAAGGAGCAAGCTAGCGGCATTATTGAAGAAAGAGGAGAACGTGCCGCTGAGACCGGAGCAGATTGTACTCTACCTGGGGGCCGCATCTGGTACGACGGTTTCACACCTGGCCAACATCGTTTCACTCGTCTACGCCGTTGAGTTTGCGCCACGCGTCGCTCGGGACCTCGTTCGCATGTCAGAACACTTGAAAAATGTCGTGCCCTTAGTAGCGGATGCAATCCAGCCTGACTACGGACACATTGTCGAGCTGGTCGATTTCCTGTACCAAGATATTGCACAGCCGAAACAAGCTGAAATCGCTATTGCCAATGCTGAAATGTTCTTGAGGACAGGCGGGTACGCTTGCATTATGATCAAAGCGCGAAGCATAGACGTCACTGCAAAACCGAAAGCAGTGTACAAAAGAGAAGTTAAGAAACTTGAAGAGCTGCTAGACATTATGTGCGTCCACGAGCTTGAACCGTTTTATAAGGCACACGCAGCAGTCATTGCTCGCTTGGCTTAGGTGACACACAAGCACTTGTTAGCAAATCGGGTCTTTTTTGAAGTGCCGTTCGTTTTGCGCCTTTATTCTAACCCGGCAAAACTTTTTAATGAATCACGTATATGCTAGATACAGCTGACATAAAGAGGATAGAATGGCACGCAAACCAGCTAAGATGTACAGAAAGATTACAGGGCCCGCCTACACGCGGAAATATTACATGGGGGGGATCCCCGGTAGTAAGGTATCACAGTACAATACGGGCAACCTCAGTGGCGATTTTAAAGTGGCAGTATCGCTCACCGTTGACGAACAATGCCAAATAAGACATACTGCTCTGGAAGCCGCCAGGATTGCCGCTAACCGTTACCTGATGAAATCAACGGGTAGGTTGAATTTTCGACTTAAGCTTCGGGTGTACCCGCACCAAGTGCTGCGAGAAAACAAGATGGCCACCGGCGCTGGCGCTGATCGGGTTCAAGATGGAATGAGGAGAGCGTTCGGTAAGGCGGTAGGAACTGCCGCGCGCGTGGGTACTGACCAACGAGTATTTACCGTGTACGTAAACCCTCTCAACTTCTTGAAAGCCAAAGAGGCGTTGCGCCGCGCTTCGATGAAAGTCCCGCCGCCGTGCAGAATCGTAGTAGACGAAGGGCGTGAGCTAGTCAAGGTGTGAAGCTGAGCCACGGCCTAATTTCCTCCAATATGGTGCGAACAACGAGAAGGTGAGTAGTACGGATACTTATGAAAAGTACTTAGACCGCGGAATGAAGAACCTGCCTCAGACAACGGTAGACGCCGAGCGTTTTTCGATACCTGTGCCCCGCGTGTTTATTGAGGGGCGAATGACTGTTTTTGAGAATTTCGGCGAGATCACCGACGTGTTGAATAGAGGCCCCGAGCACCTGCTTAAGTTTCTCTTGCGAGAGCTTGCGACGGCTGGCAAAGCGGAGGGAGGGCGGGTCATTTTTCAAGGCAGATTCTCGCAGGAAATGATAGCCGGCATCATCGAGGACTATGTCTCCGAGTATGTCATCTGCTCAGAATGCAACAGACCGGATACGCATTTAACGAAAAGTGATAGAACGGTCATGTTGAAATGCGACGCGTGTGGGGCCCATAGACCCATAAGGAAACGCTACGTGAAGAAAGAGAGCGCAGCGAGTGCGCTTGAAGAGGGGAGTATCTACGAAGTACGCATCGAAGCAGTGGGAAAACGAGGCGATGGCATCGCCAAGGTCGGCAAATACTCGCTATTCGTTCCTGGCGCTCAGAAGGGAGATACCGTAAAGGTCCTTGTCAAAAAGATCTCAGGCACCCTCGCATTTACCGAAAAAGTGCTGAGTTGACAGAGTCGGAGGCGGCTATGCGGCAGTTCATTGTAGTTGGGCACAAAGCCGCCACGTCAGGAGATTTTACGCTTGATGATATGCCTGGCTCTGCAGGCCGTATCGATATATTAGCGCGTTGCGTGACCGCCGCATTTGTAACGTCGTTTGATATACGCCGTGATACCCAAGTGCGCCTGGTACTGTTAGGGGAACCTGATCCGCCGAAGATCATACGTTTTGAGGGCTCTGAATTGAAATACCTCAATCCTGACGAAAGGAGTGCTGGCGCGCTCATTAGGAAAGCCCTCCAAGTGAAGCTAGGCACGGGACAGCGACGGTCGACGCGTGGAGTTTATGTGGAGCGCGCCGGCCTCGCCGAAGCACTGCGCCACAGCGACGAATCTGCCCTTTTTTACCTTCACGAACACGGCAAAGACGTTCGAAGCGTGGATCTGCACGCAAACAAAGCTGCTTTCATACTGGGAGATCATCTAGGTCTTTTTGAAGAGGAAGAAGCGCAGCTCAGTCAAGCGCAAAGGATACGAGTCGGGCCAATCAAGCTCCATACAGATCAGTGCATAACGCTAGTACATAACGAATTGGACAGATCATGTTCGACGTAGTCGCCTCCATAATGCGGGAAGGGCCCATTTGCGCTGATTGCCTAGGGCGACAGTTTGCAGAGTGCTCCACGCACCTTACGAACAAACAACGAGGGCAGGCGATCCGCGTCGTTACGGCAATGCTGAATAACACACCAGTCAACGCTCAAGACTGGGAAGCTGCGGACGACGGCTGCTGGGTTTGCGGAGGTCTGTTTGGGCGTCTCGATTCGTGGGTTGACCGCTGCCTCGAGCAGCTCCACGACTACGAGTTCTCCACTTTTCTCGTTGGCACCAAACTGTCTGGCAGGCTGGCCGAAAATGAGGAGATCCTATGGGCCGAGTCGAAAACAACGGCAGCAGAACCGCTCAAATCTGCCTTAAATAGAGAATTGGGAAAGCGGATCGAGCTCCTCACTGGCAAAAGGGCCGAATTCAGCAGGCCAGAGATTCTTCTCATCGTCAACCTGGCACGAGACAAGGTTGAACTCCACGTGAATCCGCTATTCCTGTATGGCCGGTACAACAAGTTCGTGAGGGGCATCCCGCAGACGAGATGGCCGTGCCGCGAATGTGGCGGAAAAGGCTGTCCTAGGTGCAATCTAACGGGAAAAACGTATCAGGAATCTGTTCAGGAACTGATCGGGACGTACGTTCTTGAAGCAAGCCTCGGAAAGGACGTCGTTTTTCACGGGGCTGGCAGAGAAGATATTGACGCACGCATGCTTGGAAACGGCAGGCCATTTGTCTTGGAGGTGAGATCTCCACGTAAGAGACAAATAGACCTACAACAGCTGGAACACGCTGTCAACTCATCTCAAGAAAAAGTTGCCATTAGC
>JBAULJ010000278.1:0-6040 GCA_049578125.1 Halobacteriota archaeon | reverse complement strand
CCTGTGGGTTTTGTCAACGCGGCCCGATCCAAAGAGCTCATTAGAGAACTCTCTATCCATTCAATAACGACCGTCGGCACTCAAGGCGGAACGCCCGTCGCTGTCGCGGTTGTGAATGGGTTAATATCAATGGCACTGCAATAAAGTTGCCGAGCATGCGCGAACTCATCGACCCCGTATCCAGCTTAATAATTCCCGAAAGGTGGATACGACAATCGAATCTCTCGTTTGATGAACTCAAGCCCCGGATCGAGAGCGGGCTGTACGTGCTGACTGTATCAGGAACGTTATTGAAGCGCGGATTCACGACAGGAACCGTGGCAGCTGCCGCTGCAAAAGCTGCAGTAGTTTCGTTGATTAGACCGGTAACTGAGGTTGAGATCTTAACCCCGGTACAGCTTCGGGTGTCGGTCAGTGTCGCTTCCGAGGGTGGGTGGGCGGTTTCATCTAAGCCAGAGAGCGACTATCCAAAAGACGAGACTGTAGGGATCGTTTTTGAAGCTAAAGCTGAACGAGCGGACGAAACGCACCTACGCGCGGGAAAAGGAATCGGAATTGTCAAAAAGCACGGCTTGCGAGTGCCGTGTGGGATGCCCGCAATTAATCCGGAAGCGCGATGGTCGATCGACAATGCGATACGAGACGCTACACGCAGTTGCGGGCTAAACGGGGCTATTGTCAAGCTTTCAGCTGTTAATGGCGAAGAGATTGCTAAGAAGACGCTTAACGAACAGGTCGGAGTTTATGGGGGGATCTCAGTTCTTGGCACTACGGGATTTGTCGAACCTTGGAACGAGTGTTTGATTGATTCGGCCGAGGATCTCATCAAACATTCAACACAAGTCGTCTTAACAACGGGCCGGACTGGACTTCGATACGCAAAGATGAACTTCCCGACGCACACCCCGATTCTGGCGGGAAGCCATCTTGATCGATTGTTCCAAAGAGCTAAAGGAAAGGAGACGATCATAGTGGGCCTGCCCGCGCTCATTCTTAAGTGGGGCAAGCCCGATATACTAAAAGAAACCGGCGCAGCGACTGTACAACAACTGTTTGACAGGGATCCTCACGGACAAGAGGTGAACGCCGCGTTGACTGATTTGAAAGAGCGGACAAAAGCCAAGATTGTAATCATCGATCGGGAGGGAAGAGTCGCTCGCGCGCTTTGATCTGTCGTACTCTAGTCTAGGAGAGAACGTGAGGATAGTGGGAGTCGGCGCAGGACCTCGAATGCTTACCGAGAAGGCGATCGAAGCTATCAAAACCGCTAGACGCGTCTACGGTTCTGCTAGAGCATTAAAACTGGCGGACGAGTATATACGAGGAGAGCGAATCATTTTGGAAAGGTACGACGCGCAAATCGAAGATGATGCGTGTATCCTTTCTACGGGAGATCCAATGCTTTCAGGGCTTGGTAATAAAGCTCCCCCAGACGCCGAAATCATTCCCGGAATATCTTCTTTGCAACTGGCCTGTGCTCGGCTGAAAGTGGACGCAACTGACCTTATAGCCATTACTACCCACGGCCGAGAGCCAAGTGAATCGAAGGAGAGACTGCGAGAAGTCTTGCGCCTTAAGCGAGATTTCTTTATTCTTGCCGATCCGAGTTTAGACGTAGGCGATATTTGCAGCCATTTAGATAATCTTGGATACGACGGCGAGGCCATCGTTCTTGAAGATCTGGGATACGAAACCGAAAAAGTGTCTTACGGGCGGATCGCAAGCCCTCCAGAGCGGCAGTCACGCCTCTTCTGTATGGTCATTCGCAATCTAGCGAAAAAGAGGAGAAAAAGTTAGCATCCCAACTTGTCTGAAAGCAAGTTGGGGTTAGTCTACAATTACGCCGTACTGCTATCAACAGCGTCCCGCGAACGACGGAATGATGTCCGTTCCGCAAATCTTTATGACTTCTTCGACGACGACGGGACCGGTTGGGCTGCCAACTACAACCTGCGTCACTCGTCAATCAAACAACTCGTCGATCTTCTTGTTGAAGGTGTGGCGCCGCCCGCTATAACGTACTCAGGGAATAGCCGCATCAATGAAGCTCGGGGAGGCTACGTCGCGCTTCTCACCGCAGTTGAAATGAAAAACGTGCAGGTTCTGAGCGATGCTTGCGTCACGGTGTTCGTGACTGCAGGAGTGGTCCGATGGAGACAGGCAAAGGACACGATAACGTCAAATTCTTGGCTAAAAGTGAGCTTCGCAGCGTCTCCATAGCAAAATGAGAGGTTAGGATACACTGACGGCGGGAACATGTTTTGGGCAAATGCGATCATGTCAGCAGAGGTGTCAATGCCGAGCACAGACCTGTGTGACACACGTGCAGCAAGCTCGGCGGTTATCTTCCCATCGCCACAACCGATATCCAAAATGCGCTCGTTACCAAGGAGTCTGAGCCTTTCCACCAGTCCCAAAGCGAACGCGTATTGTGGATATGAATGCTTGTGATAGTCTGCGGGATCCCATTTATCCATCGAAAGAAGCGACCCCCCGCATAGCGTGTCTCGACATCTCGTCTCAGAATACGCCTGCTCCAATTTTGTGATGGTGATCCAACGTTTTTAGTGCTAGTTACGGCACTTAAATTCATCGAAAAAGAGCACTCATATAGTCCATGTCTTTCTCGATTAGCGTGTCGGCGTGAAGATCTTTTGTTGCGCTTCGTTATTACTTTTCTGATAAATGTATGTTAGTCGTGCTACGATTCGAAAGTTTTTTATAACTACTCATACATTTCTCAGTGGTGATATAGTTGCATATACCAGACGGATATTTGGGACCGTTAACGTACATACCGCTGTATCTTGTCATGATGCCGATCTGGCTCTACGCAGGACAGTGGCTAAAAAGAAATCTCAAGGATAGACAAGTGCCATATCTTGCGCTGGCAGCTGCCTTCGCGTTTATTATCATGATGTTCAACGTACCCATACCAGGCGGAAGCACTGGGCACGCTGTGGGCAGTGGGTTGATAGCTATCATATTAGGGCCTTGGGTTGCGGTCGTGACTGTGTCCGTGGCGCTCCTCATACAGGCCTTGCTTTTCGGTGATGGCGGTATCACGGCTTTTGGAGCAAACTGTTTCAACATGGCCGTCGTCATACCATTCGTTGCATTCTATACTTACTCGTTGATTAGCGGAAAAACAGAGATTACATCAAATCGACGAGCAATCGCTGCAGGAGTTGCCGGATATCTAGGCTTGTCAGCCGGTGCTTTCGCCACTGGCATTGAGCTCGGCCTCCAACCCATCCTTGAACACGCAGCCGACGGCACAGCCCTATATATGCCATACGGGCTCTCCATCACTGTACCGGCGATGCTGATTGAACATATGCTCTTCTTCAGCTTCGTGGAAGCAGTTATAACGGCACTAGCCTTTGCATACATAGCACGCACTGATCCTACGATCATATTCAACTACAAAGGACCAGGAGAGAAAACCAAGGGCGCTACAACAACGGCCCCGGCTTGAAACGAGGTGAGATCCATGGACAGGCTTCTAAGGAATTCGTTAATAGGGCTGGCGGTACTGATTATAGTAGTGCCCGTCGGCTTGCTTGCGGTCGGCACTGCGTACGGAGAATGGGGCGCGGAGGAACTTGAGGGACTAGTTGGGTTTATCCCCGCCGGTCTTGCCAGTATTTCTAGCCTATGGGCTGCGCCAATACCGGATTATGCCTTGCCAAGCCTCGGAGAGACATTCCTCGACCTCAGTCTGGCATATTGGCTATCAGCGATCATTGGAGTGATACTCTCAGCAGGCGTGTTAATTCTCATTGGTAGGGTGTTAACAAGAAATGCTGCGCAAAAACAATGAATAGCCGCAAATCTCTTCATTGTTTTTCTTTACCTTTTTTAGCGCAACCGATGTACAGCATCCCAATATGAAGAGTTAGCGATTTGCTTAGCTTCCCCGCGGACGTAGAGCTATTCGTTTTTTTTTTGAAAAGAACACGGTTATTCTAATGCTCGTGATGATGCTCGCCATCGTGCGCGTGTAGATGTTCGTGCATTAACGTAGCGTGCCGATGCATATGCTTGTGAATCAGGTTTGCAGATACTAATAATTCTAGATCATTCATCACCGCGGTGCAATCAGAATCCGCTCGGATAGTGTGGTCCTCACCGAAGACAATAGCCCTGGTGCTTATCTGTTCAATAATGTCAAGATCGTGGGTAGCCGTGATAATCGTTTTGCCTGCTTTAGCGAGATCCTGAAGAAGCTCAATGAGCCACAATTGGCTGCGCGGGTCTAACCCCGCCGTCGGCTCATCTAGCAATAGCACGTCGGGATTAATAGAGAGTATCGACGCGATGCAGACCTTCTTTTTCTCGCCCCCACTCAGCGTATGAGGCGCTCTATCCCTCAACCCAGAGATGCCCATCATCGACATGATCTCTTCGGTTCGCCTTTTGGCTTCTTCCTGTGGCATGCCGAGCTGCAGTGGCCCAAAGGCGATCTCGTCAAAAACGGTGGAGCAGAACAGCTGTATGTCTGGGCTTTGGAACACGACGCCGACTTTTTTTCGGAAATAACGACCGAACTCATTGTCTTGGAGCGAGTTGAACGCTTCCTCTGTGACCGAGTTGCCGAACGCATAAAACTCACCGGCCGTTGGGTAGATCAGAGCCGCAAGTATAGAGAGGAGGGTGGATTTTCCGCTGCCGTTCGCGCCCACCACCACAATCTGCTCTCCCGCAGTCATCGTTAAGGTCACATCCTTCAGCGCCTCGTACTTTTCCAAATACGTGTATGATACGTTTTGTAAATCGAAAACTGTCTCCATATGTGGCCTCGCAGATGAAGGTTAGGTCTTGATGATGTTCTGTGAGATTAGGACTAGGATCACGCTGAACGCCGAAACGGCTACGATCGTCGCGTAATCCCTCTTTTGCATCACGGAGTCGTGCATAAGTTTCACGTCGCCATCAAAGCCACGGGAGATCATCGCTTTGTGCACCCGCTCACTGGTATCCAACGATTTCACGAGCACATAGCCAATACGGCCTGCCACCCACTTTTGCTCTTCGCGCATAGGCAACGTCGTAATTGTCCTGCTTTTTTTAGCTGTGTAAAAATCCCGGACGGCGTCCATGAGAAGGAAGATATATCTATAGCACATATCGAGCGTCAGAACGTAGACCTTCGGAACGCGAAGTGATCGTAGCGACTTGAAGAGCTCGTCACGCTTGGTTGTGAGGATTAGTAGTACAGCGATTGAAACGCACGTAGCGACTCGCAAGATAAACGTGATGGCGCTGATCGTGCCCTGCCTAGTGATGTAGATCGTACTCGGGAGAAGGATCGGCCCTACGTAAGTGCCATTGCCAAGCGTTGCAAGCGTCACCAGATTATCGCCGGGCATAAAGACGTTGAAAATTATAGGCAGCACAATAATGCCAGCAAAAATAGGGACGAACACCCACACGCGTTTGATAAAAAAAGGTATTTCTATCTTGCTAAGATAGGCGAGCAGCAAGGTCAATAAATAGACGAAAAATATTATCTCGACATCTCTCGTCAGGCTAACGGCGAATATAGCAACGAGGAAAGAAATCAACTTCACTCTGGGATCAATGCTTTGCAGTAAACCATCGCGTTTTGCAAAGCCCTCGGAGATCATACTCTCCTGGAAAAAATTGAGAATGCCAGAAATCGACTTCTCCACAAAACTCTTTTTCTTGTCTACGCTACTAGCGCAACATTCGCACGGACCGGTTTCGACCTCTTTCATCCACTCAGGTATCATGGGGTTGCTGATAGTTAGAGCCAGGCGATATGGTGTTAAGCTTAACATATTTGACGCCCTTAAGCGCCATTATCGTCTCGGCTAGCTCTTTGATGATCTTGCCTTCACCTTGCAGAATAACAGTCTCCAAGCAGTCGTCATGGTCCAAGTGGACGTGGATGGACGATATGATTAGACCAGCGTGCTCGTGCTGTATCTCGGCCAGGTCATCGACGAGCCCTCGCTGATTATGCTCATAAACAAGCGAAATAACCCCCAAGCGTACCCCGTCGACCTCGTTCATC
>JBAULJ010000277.1:0-4719 GCA_049578125.1 Halobacteriota archaeon | reverse complement strand
CTCTTATTGTTTGCGATATTCTCTTTTGCTCAGCATCCTGAAGGTGCGCTAATTGTGATTAGCGCATTCATTGGCGTGTTTCTTCTTTTTCGAGGACTTGGCCTCGACGACGTTCTCGAAGGCATCGCTCAAAGTGTGAAGTCTTCATTTTATGGAGGCAATATATCGTTCGTGACCTATATGGTGGCCATCGCACTAGCGATTATCGGAGCTGCACAGGGCATCATTACGGCCTTGAGTTTGGACTTCGGCAGTTATGGCGGCGTGCTCACTGCAGCTGTCTTCATTAACACCGCTACGTGGTGGTTCGTCGCTGCAGGGGTGATCGCGACCATCGGCCGAGTAATCGACGCTTATCTAAACGACGCAAAACACGTATGGCGATACGTGGAATTTCCCTTCTTCATATTTTCGACCGGTCTGATCCTATGGAGCGCAAGTATCCTTATATTAGCACTTGGAGGAAAGCCAGTTCCAGTGCTCAATCCAGCAGACGTTCTCATAATACAGACTTCGAGGAGTATCGAGATTATCACTGGCTTCCAACTGCTCATGTTTTCAGTTGCCGGCGCTATCGTAATCGCCTTGACTGGCATCGCCATATCTTCGCTCGTAAAAAGGGGGCAAGAGCCGCCCATCGCGCAACAAAGCTCGCCCAGTCCGAGTGATAAGTAACTATAAAACGCACAATCTCGACGTTGTCGACGCGATTAATCGCGGTCCCGCATTAGACTCAGAACGTCACTCAATATTGCACTTGCCGTCTCAATCGAGCCCGCGCCTTTTCCGGCGACGGTGATCTCGCCTGCCGTATCGGTTAGAATTGACGCGGCGTTGAGCGTACCGCTGACGTTGAGCGGGTGTCTCAGCGGAATCAACTTTGGAGAGACCGTGAGCTCTTGAACGTCGCCGATGAGTTTCACTACGAAGCCTCTCTGCCGCGCAAGTTGTAGCGCGTCCTGCGTGATCCGATCAATGCCGGTTACGTTAACGTCTGCAAATGTGGCGTTACGATCAAAAAACGCGTTTGCCAATATGACAACCTTACATGCCGTGTCGATGCCAGTCACGTCATACGTCGGATCCGCTTCAGCTATACCCATATCTTGCGCTTCGCTCAAGACTTGATCGTAATCGAGCGCCTCCTCGGCCATTCGAGTGAGGATGTAGTTGCACGTGCCATTGAGCACGCCCCGTATGCCGAGCACTCGAGTGCCTGCAAGGGTGTCGCGTATAAGGTTGATTATGGGCATCGCGCCACCAACGGTCGCCTCGTAGCGCAACGCCACCCCCTGTGTACGAGCAAGGTGCGTTAACTCGCCAAAGGCGGCGACTAGAGGGCCTTTGTTTGAGGTAACAACATTCCGCTTGTTTTTAAGCGCTTCACGGAAGTGCGTCAAGCCTGGCTCCCCGTCATCTATGTTCGTAGGGGTTACCTCCACGACTACGTCGTGGTCAACAGTTCGTATGACGTCGAGCGCAGTTAGATCAGAATTCGCGATGGGCTGGCCCGCTCTTTTACGCGCAAGCACGTCTTCTAAGTCAGGCATGAGCGCAACCCCTTTTGAATCGGCGATGGCCACGACTTTCAATTGAGGCACGTTTTGCACGACCTTCGCGACTCCTTGCCCTACGGCCCCAAATCCAATAATGGAGAGCTTAGAGAGAGACGTGCTATACTGCATTGCTCAGACCTCCAGATATTCCGCTCTCATCTATTGGTACGATAATAAGCAGATCCTTGCGCTCAGCGATATCTTTGAGAATTTCGACTGACTTTTTCAGCTCCTCGTTTCCGGTAGCCATTATTGTGACAACAGCTGACGAAGGACCGTCGATGGCGGGCATTGATAGACTAAGGTCTTGAACTTCAGCAAATCCCGTGCCATCAATTTCATCGATCGTGTGCCTTAAGTCAGTATGGATGATGTGCCCAATGAGCAAGATGTGTGTCCGAGCGCGTAGCCTCATTTTGCCTATCCGCACGATCGTTACGCCGCTCTTTTCAAGTCGTTTCTGAAGCTCTTCGAGCTTGTGTTCTTCGATATCAAAAATCACAGAAACCGGCACCGTATTGCGAAACGTTTTCTTATCGTGATGGTGAACGACGCTCATAACGTTGCCGCCCAGGTCGGACACGGGAGTTAATATGTATATGAGCTGACCTGGCGTGTCTTGCAGCTCCAAATCCATCGAAATTCTCATATTCTCACTCCAAGCTTGGGTATATTAATATGCATTCGTCTAATAACCCTTTTCCATGGTAGCGTTAGATTACGACACACTAAAGGGCGTCATGCAGAGGCGCCGCTCTGTGAGACGGTACGCGCGAGAGAGCATCAGCGACGCGCTGCTGGATAAGCTTCTCACAGCAGCACAGCTCGCGCCTTCCGCTGGTAACCTACAAGCGCGTGACTTCATCGTCGTGCGCGACCCCAATATGAAGCATGAGCTTGCCGAGGCGGCTTATGGACAGTTCTTTATCGCTATGGCCCCGGTAGTGCTCGTCGGTTGCGCCAATATAGCGCGGTCGCGCAAAGCGTATGGACAACGTGCTGAGCTGTACGCAGTCCAAGACGCCACTATTGCTGCTTGCTATATACAACTTGCAGCGGAAGCGTTGGGCGTCGCAACGTGCTGGATAGGCGCGTTCGACGAAAAACGCGTTTCAAACTCGTTAAAAATACCGCTGGACATTCGTCCTGTACTAATGCTTCCCAGTGGATACCCGGACGAGTCGCCTGAGCCCACCGTACGGATGGAGCTTAATCGGTTCGCTCACCGGGAGCGCTGGAGCTCAGTCGGCGCGTGATTGTCACTCACGGCTTCTTTCTTGCATCAGCGCTTCGAGTGAAGTCTGCTGCGATGACCGAGCATTTAATACCCAAGCCGCATTAATCGTCAGTGGTCTTATATGGAGCAGCAACTCGCTGACGCCTGTGCACAAATCATCGACGGTATCCTCAAGGGCCAGGTCACGCGTCAGAATTTGCAGCAGGCAAAAATGGAAATAGCCCGGCGCTATTGTTTTGCCTCGCTGCTCACTAACGCGCAAATCTACGGGGCAGCGAAGGCCCAAATCCGATACAAACTGACTGACGTGCTACAACGGAAGCCAACGAGGACAGCTTCCGGCGTCGCAGTCATCGCAGTTATGACTTCCCCCTATCCGTGTCCTCACGGCAAATGTGTACCGTGTCCTGGGGGCCCTGAATTTAGCGTTCCCCAAAGCTATACCGGTCTTGAGCCCGCAGCAAAGCGTGCGCTGCAACACGGATTTGACCCCTACAGGCAAGCTAAAGCCCGTTTAAACCAGTTGCGCCAGATTGGACATCCCACTGACAAGGCAGAACTGATCGTCATGGGGGGCACGTTTACGGCGCGTCCCCGCGATTATCAAGAGTGGTTCGTGCAGCGGTGCATACAAGCGATGAACGATTTCCCTCGCGCGCTCAGCGCTGACTCTCCTCACTTAAGCGATGTCTTCTCGGCAAATGCGCGCGCACTAACGAGAAACGTGGGAGTGACGTTTGAAACACGGCCTGATTTTGCCAAACAACATCACGTCGATGAAATGTTGTCGCTAGGAGGAACAAAGGTTGAGCTCGGCCTCCAGAGTACCTCCGATCAAGTCCTCGCTACCATCCAACGAGGACATAGTGTCGCCGATGCGGTGGAAGCAAATCGGGCGTGCCGCGATAGCGGATTGAAGGTTGGGTTCCACATGATGCCCGGACTGCCCGGCTCAGATTTTGATTCTGATCTCAAAATGTTTCGAGAGTTGTTCACCGACGAACGATTTTGTCCGGACTACCTTAAGATATACCCGACGCTTGTGACAGAGGGGACTGCCTTGTACGAGCTGTGGAAGCGCGGCAATTATGATGCCTTTGAACTGCGCGATGCTGTTGAACTGATTGCGCAAGTAAAAGCGCGGCTCCCAAAATGGGTAAGACTGCAGCGCGTGCAGAGAGATATCCCAGCTTACCGAATCGTGGGCGGCGTTAAAAAGGGCAACTTGCGGGAGTTGGCCAAGAAGCGCTTGCTCGAACTCGGGGGCGAATGCAACTGTATACGTTGCCGAGAAATTGGACTCCAAGGCGTTAACGAAGTGCAGAGCGTCGAAAGACGGGTTGAGAAATATCGAGCCTGCAAGGGCGTTGAATACTTTATTTCAAGCGTCGGCCTGCTTGGCGATATGGAGTTCCTTATCGGTTTTGCACGGCTCCGCCTTCCGTACAAGTCTCAGAGGCCGGAAATAACCGCAGAAACGGGGCTGGTCAGAGAGTTACGTGTATACGGGAATTTGGCAATGCTAGGCGAGCGGCATGAAAAAAAGTGGCAACATCGCGGATTTGGAACTGAACTGCTCCAAACTGCTGAACGTATCGCAACCGATGCTGGGATGCACAGGATCGCAATAAGCAGCGCAATCGGAGTTCGTGAGTACTACAGAATCAGGGGTTATGCTCTTGAAGGCCCATATATGACGAAAACACTCTTGTAGCGCGTCATAACATCGCCAGCTGGCGAAGATTTTCAAACCTACACGGAGAGATGGGCACCATTCGTTTATGTTTCCAAAATGCCTTTGAAGAGATTTAGGCGCGGCCTCCGAATGGTCTTCTGCTTGTATTTCCCTTTGATGTGCTCGTTAAAATACTTCAGATCGGTTTTTTCGAGGTTGAACCCAAGCGAGTTCATAAGACCGTTGTAAAT
>JBAULJ010000276.1:0-7925 GCA_049578125.1 Halobacteriota archaeon | reverse complement strand
AAATTCGTATGAAAGGACTTCTGTCTTTCCCTAAAAATAGTATGACGTGCTTGAAATTTTGTGAGCCGATGCACGGGCTCTGACTCTTGCGCAGCGTCAAGGTCCTATGTCGGACGACACGCACAACTGTGGAAGACCCGCAGCGCTTATCTCAAGCTGTAGCCCGTCACAGTTCGACGAGCTCATACGAGCTTGTTCCGAGCCCGATCTCCTCCCCATACTTGATCTGTATCGATCCTTCCGTCTCGCTCCAGACGCCTTTGAACTTGTCCTCGCCGGGTTCCAGATTGTTGACAAGGCGAGTGCCTGATATGCCCTGCTGGGCGTTCACCAAGTCTACGCTCGCCGCGTCAATGGCGACAGGATCCAAGGAGGCAAGAATCCCTATGTCCGGGACGATGGGGGCATCACTAAACGGAACACAATCACAATCAGGCGTAATCTGCAAGAGGAAGTTGAGATACCCCACGCCGCGCTTGCCCGCTATCGCGCCAAAGGCGTATTCGGTCAGCATCTCCACAAACCGTTGAAGATCATTTTCCCAGTCAAATCCGATAGAGGAGGTCGTGCACGTCGGAATACACTCGCCACAACCACCGCAAAGGTCGTAATCGATGCGCACCGCACCACCCTCAATCGTGATGGCAGATTGCGGGCACACCTCGAGGCATACCCCGCACGCTATGCACCACTGCATATCGACGATTGGTTTCATTCCTTTGTGTTGGTCCGTCTTCCCGGCGCTCGGAGCGCATCCCATTGCCAGATTCTTTATCGCGCCCCCGAATCCGGCCATTGCGTGAGCCTTGAAATGAGACATGACGATCATGCTCTGGGCCGAGACGATGTCGCCTGCAATTTTGACCGTGTCGAAGTGTTTCTTTTGGATTCGGACTTCCCGGTAGTGGTCGCTCACAAGGCCGTCAGAAATGATGAGAGGTGCCCCTAAAACCGCGTAGTCGAACCCGTGCTCAAGAGCGGTCGCCAAGTGGTCAACCGCGTTGTGCCGACTTCCTGAATAGAGCGTGTTTGTGTCGGTCACGAACGGCTTGCCACCGCTTGCTTTCACCTGCTCGACGATTTGCCTGACGTATTCTGGACGAAGGTGTGAATCATTACCGCGTTCGCCGACGTGGAGCTTTATGGCAGTCAGAGCGTCAGCTTCGATCAACGTGCCAAATCGCGCCGCTTCAAAGAGCTGCCTCACCCGAGTGATCGCACTTTCATCCTTGCTTCCGGCCTTCAGGCGCGCAAAATATACCCTGCTTGCCATTTTTCTCACCCGTTGCTTACGCTATACCTCGATCTAACGTCCCGCAGCGACATGCAGCGTCGCTACATTCGTCCTTTTTTCCTCGCCACATTCTGGAGATGAAAACGAAGGGACTGCGCTTCATTTAAGGTATTGTCGCGTATTCAGCGCTCATCTCTCAAAAGAGCGGCCCATTCACCGATCCTGTCAAGCTTCTTCTTAAGTGGGAGCGGATTATGGACTGCCGTTGCCCATATGACCTGCACGCCATCAATCGATTCGCTAACCTCGTTGCTGAGCGGCTCTGCCTCTCCTCCAAAAACAACGGCAACGGGGGTGCTGCGTGATAGCGCAGCAATCGTCGCAAGATATTGCACGCCCGAGTCCTTGTGAATGAAGCCAAACGTGAGGTCGACGTCGAACGTCCCCTCGGCGATTTGGTCAATGCACTTGTCGATGTTCACGTACGATTCGATGTACGCTTTTTTGGGGTCCGCGACTTTCATCAAGTTGACAGCGCTCGGTGTTCCCGCACATATCACCTCAAACCCCTGCGCTTTCAAAGCGTTCCCGATGTACAGCGCGAGGCCGGTTTGAACTGGAACCTCGGGACACCCCAGTAGGAGTAACGCCTTCATCACTATCGATACAAGAATGTCGACCTATTGTATTACTCTATTGCAGCTCAAAAAGGGCGCATCACTCAGCGGCGCCGTAAGCGCAGAAGAATACGCCGTTCAACTTGCATTCGGCCCAGACCGGACAAGAGGGACAAACACATCCTCTTTTTTCAAGCGTTTTTTCGCTTCTACCTCGTGCGCAGAACAGTCCGCCCGTAAGACCGCTTCGATTGTAAGTCGGACATCGTTCTGTATAGCACAAACAATTCGCGTAGTTCTCATTCGTGTTTTCTACTCGTGCACGGCTCCTTTTTAACATGGACCTCTATCGCTCCTTGTATTCTCCATCAAACTTAAGCATTTCACAAGCTTCGGCGGGAAAGGCTAAAGCCGGCGTCGCATCATAACTCAGTGAGTTGACGAGCGGCAGTGTACAAGCGTGAGGACACGACGGATCGCTCAGCCAAGATAGTAACCTTTGACAATGCGAAACGCTCCATATCTAGCGACGCACCGCCCACGATTGACAGAAAAGGAGAGCACAGCCTATTGTGAGGTGAAAGATGGAAGTTAACGGTGGAGGATTTAAGACGCTTGTTGCCGTCCTTGCAGGCTATGATAGCGTCACGAAGAACAACGAGCTCGTTCGCGTATTCCACGACCTTTGTGATAACGCCGAAGATCGAGAGACGTTGAAAGAGTTCCACTTCTTGTTCACGGGCGGCACATTCAACCGCGTTGTATTGGGAGAGGCTGCATCGGAGAAGCCGCAGACTGAACGGTTGCAGCCGATGAGGAACGACGTGCGCGAGTTCCTATTGCAGGAGTGTGGCGTCACCGTTCTCCCGGATCGCAAGAAATGCGGCGTGACGATTCTTGCGAACACGATCGTGGAGCGCCAGTGCAGCATCGTGTGGTCGTTCTTGAGCCCAACTACTACCCATTGGCTCAGCCCTGAATATCGTGCGCTGAATCGACTCAGCGATCTCTGGAACGTTAAGCGCCTTGTGAACGCTGGTTCGGTGAAAGACTGGTTTTGGAACGAAGCCGCGCGAGACGCCAGAAGAAACCCGCAAAAGGCGCCGAAGTCGCCGCTCAAGATCCGGCTTGGCTCGCGCGAGCTCGATGGCGCGTGGCCTGTCGCGACGAGAAGAGACGGAAACGCCTACGATGAAGTGTGCGTACCAAACCGTGAGCGCGACGCGGCGTTTTACACCCGTTTTGAAGACCAAAGCATCGCACTTATCGCCCACGATGACATGAAACAACGAATGGTCGATTTTGCCATTCAGTACGAAGATGAGCTTTGCGGATTCAATCGCGTCTTGACGACTGGGCACACCGGTGAAGAAGTCGAGAGCGCCTGTAGGAGGCTGCGAGAGGGGGGAACAATCAGACGATACCTGACAGGGCCTAAAGGCGGCGACATAGAGATTGCGACAGAGATTCTGTTCGATCGATGCCACATCGTCGTCTTTTTTATCGATCCCCTCCACCCTCACGCGCACATTGACGACATAATGGTTGTTTTTAGCGCCTGCATGGCGGAGATTGAGGGCAATGACGTGAGGCTACTCACCAATGAGTTGCACGCACGAGAATGGATGGAAGAGGCCGTTCGACGCCATAGATGATCGGGTCGTCCGAGCCGCCTTCATAGCGGACTTACCAGGCAGGGGCACCCAGACTTCAGCGCTTGGACGTTCACGGATATCCGTCTGAAGTATTCGGAACGCTGGAGCGCACCCCAAGGGATGCCCCGCTCTGCAACTCGAACGGCCATTCGATGCACAACGCTTCGAACCCTCGCCTAAGAAGAAGAATTATTTAAATAGGCAACGCCAAAATGCGATCTACCACGTAGATAAATCAAGCGAGAAGCGCGCGAAGAGATCCCATGTCCAGCCCAGTTATTCACATCGGAGTCGGCCTAGTGGCTTTGTTGCTCTATTTTGACGATCGCCACCGGATGTGGGCTCTTCTCTTGTTGCCTTTCGCCGTGCTTCCCGACCTCGATCATTTCCATATCGCATGGTTTTACGCACCGCGCATCTACTACCACAACGTGTTTATGCTCGTGCCCCCCCTCGCCATCGCTCTCTGCGGGGTGGCGACGAAGAGAACGCTGCTACGCGACGTTGGGCTGATGGCAAGCTTCCTCTTGTGGACGCACCTCGTGCTTGATTACTTTCAGGGCGGGGAGGCACTGCTCTACCCGCTGAAAACGACAGAGTACGCCTTCGGAGGCAGCGCAATCCTGTCACGAGATGCCGTCGTGCTAATTCCCAAGACGCTGTTGCCGTGGGTAGATTACGAGGTGGTGGGCATGGTGCTGATCCTCCTTGCCTTGGCTGGAATTCTTATCTTCAAGAAGCTAGTTCAGTTGAACACAGATGTTCGTGAACGCACAGAACAGATTGAAGTCTGATCTTCTGCGCCGCCTAGTCGTCATTGCAAAAGTCTACCTGATCGCGCGTGTGCTGCAGTGAAGCTGAGCGGCGTGCGAGAAGTAGCTTAGATGCGGACGGTACATTTCGGCTGCTCTCTTAGCCCGTTTGATTCTCAAAAATGACGTCGCTGAAGCGCTTTCGCGTCTCGCCGAGCATCTCCTCGATTCGCTTTATCTTCGCGTCGTCGAGGTAGCTATAGTTCGAAAAAATGGTGCCAGCGAGCGATGCAAACCTAAGCCGCACCAACGAGGAAATATTTAAACTGGCAGTGTCAAACTAAAATCTGCGTCCTAGCCACTGAGAGGAGCAGCGTCAAAAGATACAATGCCGGATCCGTTTACTCACATCATCATCGCCGTTTTGGTACTATGGCTTTTTTGGGACGAGAAGTACCGAAACTACGTTCTTCTGCTGGTTCCCCTAGCTGTGCTCCCGGATATAGATCATTTCCTGCCGCCCTACCACCGTTTGCTTTTGCACAACGTCTTCATCCTCGTGCCGGCTATCGGCCTTGCGTTGTACGCGCGCTTTCGGACAGAGAATGACGTTTTGTATAACGTGGCACTGATCGCGAGTTGCTTCCTGCTTTCACACCTGTTGCTCGACCTGTTTCAGGGCTCTGGGGTGCCTCTGTTCTATCCGTTTGCAGCGACCACGTTTGGCTTCACGTACGAGCTGATCATTGCCCACGGCTCCGTGGTACTACTTCCTGAGCCGCCTGCTGCGTTCTTACAAAGTGAATTGCTCGGCATCGCGCTGACGTCCCTAGTGCTCGCTATGATCGTATTCGTCAACAACCGGGTGCCATTCCACAAAGACGTTTTGACACCACTGAAATCTAGGGTTCATTAGCCGCGCGCGGCGAGTTCCCACCAGGCCGCTCCGCGAAGAGCTGTGAGCGTGAACGGCTGTGTAAGCTGCTTAATGCAAAAGCGCTGCCTGATATCTTATCATCAAGGCAGCAGTTCAAGCGCTTGGTCACTCGATCGACGTTACTCGATGTGGCTGCATCAATCGAAAGCGCATTGCCTCTGCACTCGTGTGTGTGGCTGTGGCAATGGCTGTGGCAATGGCTGTGGCAATGGCTGTGGAAATGGCTGTGGAAATGGCTGTGGCTGTGGCAATGGCTGTGGCTGTGGCAATGCAATGGACTCCTTCAATCCGCTTGTTTTTCGAAAATGATGTCGCCTACGTGCTTTCGCGTCTCGTCGAGCAGGTCCTCAATTCGCTTAGTCTTGGCGTCGTCGAGGTAGCTGCAGTTTGAAAAAATGGTGCCAGCGAGCGCCGCAAAGTGTTTGCCAATTCCTGGAAGTGAATTCCACTTGGGTTGCCCCAGGCTGGCGGCGAGTTGATCGATCTGCTCACGATTCTCTTCAAGGCATTTTCTGCCCTCATCGGTAAGCGCGTACACCTTCTTGTTTTCGTGTTCACTCGAGCTTACATAGCCCTGGTCCTCGAGGAGCTGCAATGTCGGATAGACCACTGCGGGGCTCGGCGCATGGCCGTGCTTGTTTTCGATGGCTTTGATAACTTCATAGCCGTTCAGAGGCCGTTCTTGTAGGGCGAGCAGGATCAGAAGTTTTAGGTGTCCTTGCCCTTTTCTGGGGTGTCTAAACCAGGCTTTAGTGAACGCTGGCACATAATGCCAAGGTCCACACGGATTCTGATACGTTTTGTAGCTCATTTAATCCTCTGATATATCTTTAGATATATTATAAGATATCTTTGTATTTAAGATTTTCGCCGAACGAATCGCCTGGCTGCAGTCGCGATCGAGATGCCGCCGATGTCCGACTGACGGTTGAGACGAGCAAAATAACGACGAGACTACACATAGCAGCATTTTAGCGGTTGTCACTCCGGTTCCACTGGAGGCATGTGCAGCGCCAAGTCTCCTCACGAATAGCGGCAGAGCGTGGCGCTCGCGAAAAAATAACGGCTTTGGTGCACTAACAAACCTTTGTTTCAACTCCAATTTCCAAAAGAAGTAAAAAATCGAATAGGAACCGTTAAATCTAATCGCGCAGTGCTTTATGGGCCGGTTGTTTTGGACCGCACATTAGCAGGAGCAGGGCGTCGCCTGTCTGGCCTACCTCAAAAACCGTCTCGTTGGTTTGGCGAACCCGTGCTCCCCGCTAGTTACTGTGCTTTACCACAACCACTTCTGGTTTAGCATCACACTGTGGGTTAGCGTTGCTGTGGCTACAGTGTTATTCGTGCGCTGCTTTAACGGGAGCCGTTTTCCGTGCTATTCGACGCTAGAGGAGAGCGAAGCAGCGAGACGCAACGACTGACGGGGTCGGATAAATTATTTCGTTTCCGGCTCCTTCTCTGGCTCTTCGTCGGCGAACTCGACCAGCTTGAGCAGGATTATCCCCTTTTCAGGTTTTGCCTTCATCAAAAAGTACTCGCCACCGTTCAGACTGAATAATTCCCTGATCTTTTTTGGAATAACGACGTAATAAGAGGTGCCGTCAGGCCGCATGTACCCTTTGACCAGCACGCGCTGGTGTCCAGATTTCCTTTCTTCGTCGTTCAACGGCGTCACCTCACGCAGCAAGCAGCTGACGGTATGGAGTTGGGGCAGTAGAGAGAAACAAGCGAGGGCATTTACCTCTCGATCCAGACCTTGAGAAGGCGCAGCGTCTCTATTTTGTGCTCTGCGAGTTTTACCTTGAACTCTTTTTTCAGGATCTTTTCATCGAGCTTGCGCAGCAGATACTGCTTCTTGGCATCGTCGTCGAGCTGTTCCCAGATCACTTTCTTCATGATCCAGTCGCTTTTCTTGCTCATGTCGTGATGCATTCCCATCTGTCCTTCATTTTTTTTCGTGCATAGTATGTCTACTCCATTTTTTATGTTGAGTATGTTTAACTTACATTTTCGCATCTTCATACTTATAACTATGTTTGATTCCCAACACTCTTTTTCTAATAGCCGTGACCAGATGCTTCTAATCTTGGCTCACGTTTCGCGAAGGTGCCGACAACAACGGAAAATGCATCTTTACCCGAAGAATTCCAGACGAACAGAAGGATTTCTGTAGCACATTCAGAAGGCAATTACTGTTTTCGAAAGAGAAAGAATGTTTAAAGAAATTGCACGATAAAGAGCAGCTTGTCTTTAGACACTGCAGCGCTGGCCGCCACATATGCTGGAGACGTCAAACATCATGGAAACAACTCGTGCAAATGAACCTCATATTTGCCGAGCTTACCGCCATAATTTCCAGCAGAGACTCTCATAACGCCTTCAACAAGGCTTGCGGCTTCGATACCAACTTTCATCGCCTTTTTCACAGCGCCCAAAGATGTCCCGTTGATGACGATTTCTGGAATGTACTTTACGTCCTTTGGAATAAGCGATTCCTTGTCCAGGTTCTTCTTCAACGATGGGCAGTATCGATGATTTGTTGTGGGTCCTATCAAGGGGTACTTTGTCTCAGTTTTTGACCCTGCAGCGCACACATCAAAGGGTGTAATAACGCCTTCAACGTCATTTATTGCTACGAGGGCCCTTTTACCTGCCTCAAACAACGCCTTCTTTGTCCTACACATGTACCAAAAATTCCCGCCCGAAACCCCACGTGCATAGCCTACGTAG
>JBAULJ010000275.1:0-4341 GCA_049578125.1 Halobacteriota archaeon | reverse complement strand
GAGCAAGAACAGTGTGGCTAACGGGCTTCGCCTCAAGCACTTCGGCGACATCCTTTACCACAAGATGAAAGAGGAGCTCGGCGGTATTATCAGTCGAATACAGGTTACTATCATCACCGACGAGAAGGAGGTGGAAAAGCATCTGCCTGAGGCTGAGGAAACTTACGCAGAGCGGGATCGGCGGATTGCAGGGCTGACGGACGAGAGCGTAGACGCGTTCTACGCATGTACATTATGTCAGAGCTTCGCCCCGAGCCACGTATGTATTATCTCTCCCGAACGCCTCGGGCTGTGTGGCGCATTGAACTGGCTTGATGCCGCGGCGGGGTACAGTATCGATCCAAACGGGCCAAATAAGCCGGTAGAGAAGGGTACAACGATTGACGAGCAGAAGGGCCAGTGGTCAAACGTCAACAAAGCGGTCCGCGAGTTCACCCACGGCAACATCGAGCGGATGAATCAGTACACCATGATGGAGGACCCGCAGACGTCGTGCGGATGCTTCGAGTGCATCGTAGCGATTAGCAGTGACCTGCAGGGCGTGATAGTGGTCAACCGCGAGTACACGGGAATGACCCCCATCGGAATGAAGTTCTCAACCCTTGCCGGGTCTGTAGGCGGGGGCAATCAAACGCCCGGATTCATCGGCGTCGGCAGGCAGTTCATTACGAGCAAGAAGTTTATCCGCGCAGACGGGGGGCTAACGCGCGTGGTTTGGATGCCGAAAGAGCTCAAAGAAGCGATGCGAGAAGATCTTGAGAAGAGAGCGGAGGAACTCGGCTTACCGGACTTAGTAGACAAGATCGCCGACGAAACTATTACGACGGATGCGGATGAACTAGCGGAGTACTTGGCGAAGGTCGATCATCCGGCGCTACGCATGTCGCCGATGGGCATGTTTTAAACGCGGCGTCGTGAGAGGCTCGGGAGTTACGGCGATGGTAGCAATTCCAAAGGAAAGTTGGAGCGGAAAAATAAAGGAGACCGCGTTCGGGGCAGCTGAAGACGAAGGGGGAACGAGGGACAGGAAACTCCTTTTAGGCGGAGAGACGGCTCTTCCGTTCTTGGCGTTCGAGGGTAAGGTTTCGCGACCGGCTATCGGAATGGAGGTGATCGATCGCGTTGGCGAAGACTACCCTCAGATGATCATCGATGAAATCGGCGACATCATCAATGATCCTGTTGCGTGGGCGCACGCGTGCATTGATGTCCATGGTGCAGATTTCATCTGTCTCAAGCTGCTGAGCACGAATCCGGAAGAAGCAAACGTCAGCGCTGAAGATGTGGCATCCCTCGTTTCGACCGTGCTCGGGCAGGTGAAGGCACCGCTGATAATACAAGGAAGCGGCGATTATGAGAAGGACGCCCGCGTTATGGAACTCTGTGGCGACGCTGCCAAGGGAGAACAGTGTTTGCTCGCGCGCGCGGAACCGGACAGTTACAAGTCGATCGCCGTTGCTGCCACTGCAAACGGCCACGCGGTCGTCGCGTTCTCAAACATCGACGTGAATATCGCCAAGCAGCTCAATATTATGCTCACTGAGTTTGGCGTGCCGCTCGATCATATCGTCAGCGACCCGCTAATGGCGGGAATTGGCTTTGGGATGGAGTACGCCTACTCAGCTATGGAGCGGATTAAACTCGCCGGCCTTGTGGGAGACAAGATGCTCCAATCTCCGATGATCGCCGACATAAGCGTGGCGTGGAGCGCGAAGGAAGCCTATCGCGTAGACGCCAAGCTGGGCGACGAGAGGGACAGGGCGGTCTTTTGGGAGGTGGGCTCTGCGCTGGCGGCTTTAATGGCTGGTGCGAACGCGTTGATACTTCGACACCCGAAGTCTGTAGCGATCGTGAGAAAAGTTGTCGATGAATTGATGGGATAACGACCATGCCGATGACAGCGCTCGATATATTCAAACTCTTAGCCAAAAAAAATTGCGGCGAATGCGGAGTCCCCACGTGCTTGGCGTTTGCCATGATGTTGGCCAACAAGCAGACAGAGCTTGCGAAATGTCCGTATGTCTCGCCTGAAGTAGTGCAACAACTCGAAACCTCTGCTTCGCCGCCTATGCGCACCGTCACCGTCGGTGACCTTCAAATCGGAGGCGAAACCGAGCTTTTCAGACACGAGAAGAAGTTTTTCAACCAGACGGCATATGCGGTGGTAATCGAAGATGACGGCGACAACGAAAGCATCGTAGAACGGGCTAAAAAGCTCGATTCGATGAAATACGAGCGGATTGGCACCATCTCTGGCGTCGACTTGGTTGCGGTCAAATCGAAAGGGGATGCACGGCGGTTCTCTGAAGTGGTGACGCTGGTTAAGGAAAACAGCGGATTGCCGTTCGTTTTGATGAACGATGACCCCCAGGTCGTTGAAGCAGGGCTTAAGGCCGTGTCGAAGGCCAAACCGTTAATTTACGCCGGCAATGCGAACAACTGTGCGGCACTCGCAAAACTCGCACGGCAGTACGCGTGCCCGCTCGCGCTATGCTCAGACGACGTCGATGAGCTTGTGTCGCTGTCTGAAATGGCAAAGAGTGAGGGCGTCGATGACATCGTGTTAGATCTAAATCTCGGTGCCAAGCCACTGCGCGACGCATTGGAATGGCTCACCATTCTGCGTCGACTCAGCGTCAAGAAGCTTTTCCGGCCGCTCGGCTACCCTGTCATGCTAAACTTGGACAACGGGACGGACATCGAGACGCAAGCGATAAGGGCCGCAATAGGAACGCTAAAGTACGCGTCGCTGATTATCTTTGGCGACCTCGATGCCGCGCGGTTATACCCCCTTACGACGCTGAGGACCAATATATACACCGATCCCCAGGCGCTCATACAGGTCAATCCAGGTCTCTATGACATAGGAAAGCCAGACCGGAACTCGCCGGTTATCGTTACTTCAAATTTCTCGCTCACGTATTTCACCGTGGCAAGTGATATTGAGGCGAGTAAGGTTCCGGCGCGCCTTCTCGTGGTGGATACCGAAGGATTGTCGGTGATGACAGCGTTCGCTGCTGACAAGTTCACGCCAGAGATAATCGCGCAAGCGCTTGAGGAATCTAAGGTTGCAGAAAAGGTGGATCACCGAAAGCTCATAATTCCCGGCATGATCGCTATGCTGAAAATGAAACTAGAGGAGCTCACCGGCTGGGAAGTCATCGTCGGCGTTAAAGACTCATCTGCACTTCCGAAATATTTGAAGGAGCTTGCCAACGGATAGCGCGCTCACGGTGTTATCGAGCGCTCTGCAATCGCCCTAACTGCTTTAAAAGCCGCTGAATCAGTCGGCAGCTCAAACAAAGACCTCCCCTCCAACGCATACTCTTCAATTAAGGCGTCTGTCGGAACGGAGCCGATGAGATCCAGCTGCTGTTGCCGGATTTGGTTCATGATACCGTCGGGCACGCTGTTTTTGACTTCGTTCAGCACCAAATACATTTTTCCTACGACGAGATTGAGATCCTCAGAGAGCTTTTTGATCCGGCTCGCGGTGGTTATGCCCAGCGCGGTGACGTCACTCATGATGAACAGAACGTCAACGTCTCTCGTCGTCCGTCTTGAAAGGTGTTCCATGCCCGCTTCGTTGTCAATAACGACGTAATCATAATTGGCGGAAAGCCTGTCGAGGACATCTCGCAACACGTTATTGATGTAGCAGTAGCATCCGGGTCCTTCAGGCCGTCCCATGGCGATGAGGTCGAATGTGTCCCCTTCAACGAGAGCTAGTCGTATCTGGTACTCGATAAGCTCACTTTTGGCAACCCCTGCGGGAAACGACTCTTTGAGCAGATCCTCTCGCAAGTCGCCAATTGTCTGCTGAACGCGCAGTCCGAGTCGCGCATCTAAGTTTGAGTTGGGATCTGCGTCTACCGCCAAAATGGCGCCGTTCTCGGTGCTCAGATGTTTTACAAGGAGCGACGCAAAAGTCGTCTTGCCGGTTCCGCCTTTGCCCGTTATTGCAATGGTTTGCACGCTGTATCTCCGTGATGCTATACGAGGGAGTTACAACCCTCACAGCCTAAACCTACGCTGCTATGCTACTTAAATGGAGGTACGCTCGCGACTTCTCTCTTTGTTATAGCTTGAAGTGGAGGCGCTCATCTCACGAAGTCAGTCATCGGGGACCGATCATCACTCCGCACTGCGGCATTTGAATAACTGGATGCGCTTGTGTTGCTTACGTGTAGACTCGTCGGACAACGTGGGGAAACTGGTCAAGTTCAGTATGCGGAATGAACAATGCTGAGGTAAACTCTTTAAAGAACATGCTGCTGACGCTCAACTCAATGTGTGTCATATTTTTGACGATTTCTGCTGCCTTGTCTTGCAGGTCTCGCG
>JBAULJ010000274.1:0-7793 GCA_049578125.1 Halobacteriota archaeon | reverse complement strand
GGCATCGATTCTAGCTCACCGACTTCATAAGCATTTATGAGTGCCCCGACGCTCTCTTCCGCTTTTTCCATGATCTCCTCAATTTCTCGTTGTGCTTGTGGCGAATCGTCTTCGTCGTCAATTCCGAAGCTAAAGCCGAACTTCATTATGCTTCGTATCGCAAGCCTAGTGGCGTTATCTAGAAATCGCGAAGCTTCTTGAAAGCCGGTGTCAGTGTATTCCCTGATTATCCCGTTAAGTATTGCGCCGCTGAAGGCTCCAATTGATTTTTCGTCAATTATGCCGCAAATCAAGTTGCCCGCTTCGATCTTGACGTATGCGTCTATCTCGCAACCAGTTTTGAGGCACACTCCGTGCATAACGCACTTCTTGGCTTTTAGCGTCAGATTCAACCGCTCTGGGAGTATTTGACTGAACACCTGCTTGCCGGCATAATAGCTTACGCCGTCTTCTACAATTGCAGGTTCAGGGAGTGATTTTTCGACATCGCACTTCTTGAGAAGCTCATAGACTTCGCTTTTCGTAAATTTGGTGCCTTTTTGGGTAAGCAGAAAGAGCCCTGAGATGTGGTCGTGTATCCCGCCTATGATCGGACCGCCGAACCTTGGGGACAGGATGTTCTCTTCCACTTGCATGAGGATACGTGCTTCGGCGCGCGCTTCTTCGGTTTGCGGCACGTGCAGGTTCATTTCATCGCCGTCGAAATCGGCGTTGTAGGGTGGGCAGACCGCAGGGTTCAGTCGAAAAGTCTTGAACGGCATCACCTTGACCCTGTGAGCCATGATACTCATTCGATGTAATGACGGCTGTCGGTTAAAAAGGACAACGTCCCCGTCTTTTAGTTGTCTTTCGACGACCCACCCATTTTCAACTGTTTCTGCAATCTCAGCCCCGCTGTTTTCGGTGATCTTCACGCGTCTACCGTCAGGTCGCTTGATGTAATTTGCCCCCGGGTGGTTGATCGGGCCGCGCTTGATGTACTCCTGTAATTCTCCGATATTCCGCGGCGTTACAATAATAGGCACCGTCATCTCGCGGGCTATGGTTTCGGGAACTCCTACTTCATTCACGCTCAAGTTTGGATCAGGTGAAATAACGGTTCGTGCCGAGAAGTTCACCCTTTTGCCTGAAAGGCTCCCCCTGAATCGTCCATCTTTGCCTTTGAGTCTTTGCGAGAGTGTTTTCAAAGGCCTCCCGCTGCGATGTCGCGCAGGTGGAACACCCGAGACTTCGTTGTCGAGGAAGGTTGTGACGTGGTACTGCAAGAGCTCCCACAGGTCTTCTATGATGAGCTGCGGTGCTCCTGCCTCGCGGTTCTCTTGAAATCTCTGGTTTATTCTAATAATATCCACGAGCTTATGGGTAAGGTCGTCTTCAGATCTTTGCCCATTCTCAAGCGTGATCGAAGGTCGCGTTGTTACGGGCGGTACAGGTAAGACTGTCAGTATCACCCATTCGGGACGAACGTTAGTAGCGTCGAGGCCGAGCAGCTCAATGTCGCCGTCTGGTATCCGTTCAAATCTGTCGCGGATGTCTGCCGGCATTAACTTATGACTATCTTCAACATAGCGGGTAGGCTTTTCGTACTTAATTTCCTTCTGCTGCTCAGCGCAGTAGGGGCAGGTGATTGATTTTCGCGCGTCTTTGATGACGTTTTTCACAATCTCGTCAGTAGCGTAATTTTTGTCCTTCAGTTCGTGCATCTTGAGAAGGAACTCCTGCTTCTGAATCTCATCGAGCAAGAGGTGTCCGCATCGCCGACACGTTGCTCTAAGCATCTTCCTTATGATCTTCGCAAATCCCACGTGAATTACGGGAGCAGCAAGTTCGATATGACCGAAGTGGCCTGGACATTCGCCGGCACGCTGAGCGCAGGTTTTGCATCGAAGACCCGGATCTATGACTCCGAGCCGAGGATCCATGAGACCCATTTCAATAGGGAAACCATCATCATCGTAAGTGTCAGCAGTAATAACCTTGGTTACGCTCATCTTCCTATATTCTTTAGGTGAAAGTAACCCAAATTTGATTTTTCCGATTCGCTTAGGGCTGCTCATAAAGTCCTCCCGACTAAACAGCGTCTTCCAGTTCGATGCGCGGAGCGATGCCAAGCGCTTTCATTTCGTCCAGCAGTAATTTGAAGGCATAGCTCATTTCGACCTTATAGATGTCAGTATCTGCGCCGCAATTCGGGCAATAGACCACGTTACGACGTTTGTCAAATGTGGCGATCATCCCGCACGTTGTACAGACGTACTCCTCAACTTTGTCTGATTCGTCTACGAGTCGCTCTTTAAGCGCCAAAGCTGCGCCATGGCCGATCATCACGTCACGTTCCATCTCGCCGAACCGCAATCCTCCTTCGCGCGCTCGGCCTTCTGTGGGCTGGTGCGTTAGTACCTGGACGGGTCCGCGTGACCGTGCGTGCAGTTTCTCTGACACCATGTGGTGCAGCTTCTGGTACAGGATCAGTCCGATAAACATATCAGCAGCCAACCTTTCGCCCGTGACCCCGTCGTACAAAACTTCCTTTCCGGTGTGTGAGAACCCGTTTCTTCTTAAAGCTTCCCTAAGTGCGACTTCAGGCTCACCGGAAAACGCGGTGCCGTTAATGCGCCTTCCTTCGAGACTTCCGACCTTCCCTCCTATCATTTCCAAAACGTGGCCGACCGTCATTCTCGATGGGATCGCGTGAGGATTGATGATAAGGTCAGGTACGATCCCCTCTTCGGAAAATGGCATGTCCTCCTGTGGGACGATGAGCCCGATTACACCTTTTTGTCCGTGTCTCGAAGCAAACTTATCCCCCAATTCTGGTATTCTTTGATCTCTCGTTCTGGCTTTAACTAGTCTCGACCCGTTCTCGCCTTCTGTGATGATTACTGCGTCTACAACACCACTCTCGTTTGAACGCATCGTCACCGACGTTTCGCGCCTTTTTTGGGTGCTTATGCCTCCAAGCTCGGTGGGCTCTTCAAGGAATCTTGGCGGGCTAGTCTTTCCTACCAGCACATCGTTGGGTTGTAATTCGGCTTCTGGATTGACGAATCCGTCTTCATCCAAGTTTGCATACACTTCGGGGCCCCGCGCGCCTCGAACTTCTGCATCGGGTATCTCGAATTTGTCTTCTTGTCCTCCTGGATATCGGCGTTCTTCCGCTTCGTAAGTGCGGAAAAAGTGGCTTCTGCCGAGCCCTCGCTCGATCGAGCTCTTGTTAATTATGAGCGCGTCTTCGATGTTGTACCCCTCAAAGGATTGGACGGCGACTACGAAGTTCTGTCCTGAAAGCCTGTCGTCAAAGCCTACCGTCTCCATTGCGTTTGTTTTCACGAGGCCAAGTTGTGGATAATGTAGATAATGTGATCGAGTGTCTGGCCTCAGCTTCCAGTTCGCGCACGAGGCGCCTAACGACTGCTTAATCATACCGGCGCCCATAGTATTGCGAGGCGACGCATTGTGCTCCGGGTAGGGAACCAGTCCTGTGGCGATCCCCAATATGAGTGATGGATCGATCTCGAGGTGAGTGTGTTCGCTGGTGAGGTCCTCCGGAGTTACGGCAACGTAGATGTTCTCCTCCTCTTCAGCATCGATGTATTCAATCAAGCCGTCTTCTATTAGGTCGTCGAACGACAGCTCTCCGCGCTCAAGCTCTTGGATGTGGTCTTCTGTAATTAGTGGCGCCCCTGCCTCTACGATTATGAGTGGTCTTCGAGCTCTCCCAGAATCCGTGTTAATATTGATCTCATTCGTGTCTTCGTGAAACGCTATGTTTATCAGGTGCGGAAGCTCTCCGCGCCTTCTTTTTGTTCGAAACTGGTCAACAAATAGTCTTGGATCGCTGTGCGTTCCCTTCAAGGCGCCATCAACGTAAATCCGGGCTTCAGTCATTTGTTTCCACCTCTGACACGAGTTCATGTCCGATGGGCGTGTAGCCTAGCTCTTCTAGCGCGGCTAGGACAGTAGTCTCGTCTTCCAAAGCGGTCGAGAGTTCGACCTGTTGAGCAAAATTCTTGACGAGCCCACAGTTAGGGCCTTCAGGCGTCTCACTCGGACATATGCGGCCCCATTGGGTCGGGTGTAGGTCACGGGCTTCAAAATGAGGCTGCGCTCGAGATAACGGTGAAATCACCCTTCTTAAGTGCGATAGCATAGCCATGTAGTCAGTGCGGTCGAGGAGTTGCGACACGCCTGTTCTCCCTCCGACCCAATTTCCTGTTGCAAGGGGGTGAGTGAGCCTCTCCGTCAGGACGTCTGCCCTCACGGCAGTCAATACATTGAGCTCACGATTTCTCATGTCTGCTCGCTCAAGTTGATACTTGATGTCTCTCGTTAGTCGACTAAATGACACGCGAAACAGATCTTCCATGAGATCGCCAGCAAGTTTTAAACGCTTGTTAGCGTAGTGGTCTTTATCGTCTTCTCCGCGCTTGCGCAGAGCTAGTTTGAAGCACGCCTCTGCCATTCTCCCGAGAAAGTGCGCTTTGACTAGCCGGGTTTCCTCCTCGGAGAGGAGTGGGTCGTTCAGATGTGGCAGAAGATAACGATCGACCACATAATTAGACCTTTTTGCCTGATACTCCGTAGCTTGGCCCGCAGCGACCTTCTCGCCGAGCTTTTTCATTGCCGCTTCCTGAATCTTCTGGTGCAGCTCATCAAGTGACTCCCCTTCATTTTGTGCAAAGTCCTCGGCCTCCTCAATATTCTCTAACATGAACTTGATGATTTCTGGATCATTAGACACTGATTGGACAACGTCTTGATCAGTCACTAGACCAAGCGCCCTGATTAGCATTACGTAGTTGATTCGTCCAGAAACTGAAGGGAAGGATACCTCCAAAATTGAATCACGCCCCCTTTCCACCATTACTAGAGCTTTGTAGCCTCTGCGCTGCGAAAAAACTTTGGCGACCTCGATTCGTCCCCCGGAGCGCTCATCATACTCAGCGAAGATTTTGTTCGGCGCGAGATCCTCGAGGGTTATTATAACCCGTTCGGAGCCGCTTACAATGAAGTATCCGCCGGGATCTGCTGGATCTTCGCCCAGCTTGACCATCTGACTGTCGGAGAGCTTGGAGACGTTACACACCGTGGAGCCCACCATGATCGGCATTAATCCAACTGCGACCTCTTCCGGCTCTTTTTCGATGTCGCCTCGTATGAGGGTCATTTCAAGAAAAATCGGCGCGGCATATGTGATATTTCTAAGCCGCGCCTCAGTAGGGTACAGCTCTTCGAGCGATCCGTCTGCTTCGCGCACTTTCGGGGTGTCAACTCGAATGCGGCCCAGCTTTACGAGCAGGCCGGGAACGTCAGTATCGATCACCGCCTGCTCGTCAATGATCTTCTGTAACCCTCGTTCGATAAAATCGTCAAAAGAATTTATGTGATGTTGCGCAATTTTGTCTCTCGTAAAGTAGCTTCTAGATATGACCTGCCTATCTATCAAATTCTCACCCCATTTTCGTGTCGATCACGAGACGGTAAGAAACGGCTTCGTCCGCCGTTAGACTGCGGCGTCTTATCCTTATTACGTTGTCTTTTCGCGCGCTAATTTCTTTGCACACAGCATCGGTTACCAATACTTTAGGTAGTTGCTTGTGTTCGATACCATATCGTGCTAGTAACTCATGCACTTCTTCGTCTGACATGATTGTATGCTCTGGCACCATCTCATGCTTTAGAACGTTTAGGTTTTTCATGCGCCCCTACCAAACTGCATCCTTAAGAAACGAGGATGAATAGATTTCCAAAATTCTGCAACGAAGACCTTGACTATCTGAGCGTCAATCTTTTCTCTTGTAGATTTTTCGAGATTTGCTGCGTCGTGTCGTTCGGCCTGGCGACAAGGCGGGCTCGAAGGGATTTGAACCCTTGACCGCCTGGTATCTCTCCTTAGATTTCGGGTTAAAAGCCAGGTGCTCTGCCTAACTGAGCTACGAGCCCCTAAATAGTTCGATACTGTACCCTAACTGGTTCACAACTATTTCACAATTAGTGATAGGCTAACCTCACTGCTCCTAATATAGGCTACCCCGATTTAAACCTTTCCTTGCCTGCCCGAAGGCGCTTCAGCCGGATAATATGCGACGTTTGTTTTCGCGAATCTTAAATACGCGGGACGAGTATTAAAGCGTAGCTGACGATATTTTAGATCAGCGTCGGTGGTCAAGTATGGCTAAGGTAACAATAAGTTTGATAAAAGCAGACGTTGGAGGGTTTCCAGGACACGCGACCGTTCACCCACAGCTCTGCGAAAAGGCAGAGGAGATTCTAAGCGAAGCAGTTCAGACAGGTTTGGTTGCTGATTTCAGGGTCATGGGGGTGGGTGATGACCTCGAGCTCCTCATGGGCCACGTCAAAGGCGAAAACGATCCAGAAGTCCACGAACTTGCTTGGAAGATTTTTACCGCGTGTACAGGCGTAGCTAAGGTTTTGAAGCTGTATGGAGCGGGTCAAGATATGTTGAAGGACTCGTTTTCAGGAAACATACGCGGAATGGGCCCAGGTGCTACGGAACTCGAGTTCACAGAACGAACAGGCGAGCCCCTGATCGCATTTATGATGGACAAAACTGAACCTGGTGCTTTCAATCTCCCGGTTTTTAGAATGTTTGCCGATCCGTTCAACACAGCCGGACTGGTGATCGATCCTAGCATGCACGGAGGTTTCAAATTTGAGATATGGGACATTCAGGACCACATGCGCGTCTTTATGGATTGCCCCGCAGAGATGTATGACATGCTGGCCTTAATCGGCGCCAAGAGTCGCTACGTTATTAAGCGGGTTTATCCAAAAGAAGGGGGCAAATTGCCGTCTGAAGAGCCAGTGGCAGCTGTGAGTACCGAGAAGCTGTTTGAAATCGCGGGCGAATATGTAGGCAAGGATGATCCGGTGGCGCTTGTACGGTCGCAGTCTGGATTGCCCGCCCTCGGCGAGGTACTCGAACCTTGGACGTTCCCTCACCTTGTCAGCGGCTGGATGAGAGGCAGTCATAATGGCCCAATCATGCCGGTCGCTTTCGAAAACGCGAAGTGCACTCGCTTTGATGGCCCTCCGCGTGTCGTCGCAGCCGGATATCAAATAGCCAACGGGAAGTTCATCGGGCCAGTGGACTTATTCAACGATCCTGCATATGACTTAGCGCGCACTGAAGCAAATGTGATAGCGAACTATATGAGGCGGCACGGACCTTTTGAACCACATCGGTTACCCCTCAAGGATATGGAGTACACGACGCTCCCTAAAGTACTTAGGAAACTTGAGGGTAGGTTTGAAGCCGTGGAATGACGTGCGCGAACAACACCAGTAAACGGTAACAGGAACGGAATTGCGTCGAAGGAAAAAGGAAACGCGAGGGCCAAGATAGCCACGTGTTTGATAAATAGCCGCGGTTCGCGTGTACTGAGGCGTTATAGGCATTTTAGGCTCCATGCAGCCTGAACTAGTCTAAGAAACGCCCCCTATGACTTAACCTGGTTGCACAGATCTGGGGGAACATAAACGTAACAATAGTATTGGCTCTTACCATGCACGCCTATCTGACGCAGAACGAGAGTAAAGCCTTAAGTCTTCATAGCTGAATTATGAGCAGCTACCAGCTGCCGTACTTTGACAATTGATGAGAGCAAGCTTAGTAGCTTTGACGCTTCGACGCCTGCGTCGTTAGTCTTATGTATTTGCTGTCACAGCCGTGAGAAACGGAGAGAATTATAGTGGAACAATTTAAGCTTTCTGCAGACTGCAAGAGCCGCGATTTGGTCCCGATTGCATTGGCGGTTCACGCTGTATTAAGC
>JBAULJ010000273.1:0-2287 GCA_049578125.1 Halobacteriota archaeon | reverse complement strand
GCGTGGGCCATTAGATAGGTGGAGTATCCCGATCCTACCTCTATTATGTTACGTGGCTTAAAATGGCGAACCATGCAATACGCGATTTCGCCATCGACAGACTCGAATGATTTGTTGTTTACGTAGTATTCATACGGTCTTACGGGCTCGTTCCTCGGAAATAGCTCGTATTCGTTTTTGTATTCCGATTCGAAGCAAGAAAGTAAGTCAATTTGACCTTCTTCTCTCATATCGATACCTACAAGTTCAGAGCGCTTTAGCCACAAATCATCTCTTAGCTCCGTCAAATCAGGGATTGGAGAGTAGAAGCTGTTTAGTGTAATGTTGATCCCAAGCTTCTGGCCTAGCAAAAACAACAATTTACCCATGCCTTACTTCTGCGAAACATTCACGTTCACTTGCTGCTAATCGCTTCGCAACTTGGCCTGATTAGCTTGGATGTAACGGACGCAGTCAACGAACTTAAGCATTCGCTAAAGATACCCGGACGTAGAACTCAAAACTTGAGCTGCCCACGTCGCCAAATCTTCATATTCAGTCTGTCACGTCCGAGCCTTATCATCAGGTTATCAAAACGTGGCGCAGCCGGGGGGGCGTGGATCTGCCTCAACCCGACGCGCGGCGAAGCCCGTGGTAACGCACAGAAAACGAGGCGATTGCCTATGACCATGCTCGTTGTCGCGGTTCAATTTGCTCACAATGGAGAAAGCTCACCGGAGCTTGCATTACGATAAGAGCGCCAAAAGCAGTCCTTTTTTCTAAGCGTGGCGGATTGCTTCGCAAAGCAGATATAAAACATGGTCTAACGAGTGAACTGCGGAGCACAGCAGTAAAAACGCTTCCACGTCTCGTCAATTCTCGATTCGTCTAAGCATCGCGCATCAATGAACATCAGAAATCCGCTAGAAGCAAATAATTGGGACATTGACACCTTCTGTAGACTTATTGGCCAACTCTACTTTCTGTGTGGCTCCTCCTCGGTTTCGATGCCGCCGCGGCGAAATTCATCAAACAAAGGCCTGTTTGGACTATGTGCTAGACACTTCGTCGCCAACTCTTTTTCAATGACTTACTCTAGCGAGCAACAGAGTTCATAGACTGGGATATGACGTCGCGCGGTTTCGCGATCGACACCGCGTGTGAATAGAGTCCTCAATTGCGGTTTAGACGCAAGGTGGGCTCTTGTTCAAGCATCCTTGTTTGGCCTACCCAGAGCGCGAGAAGGGGCTTGTGCGCCCACGTCTTAAAAATCCTAAGATAATCTGGAACCTGCAGAAATGCCTCATATTGGGGGAAGTCGGCGACGCTTCACAAGCTCGAAGTTTGAACTATCGCGCACGATTGAAGACGTAACAACTGCAAGAAGCCGACATTAAAGAAAATCGTCACATCGTTAACAGGATCATCAATTTGGCGTTGAATTAGATTCGCGCGCCGCTGGAGGCGGGACGGATCTGCGCGTCCCGGACGCCTACATAGCGTAGACATGGAGCGCCTCACTTGAATGGTTTTGCTGCGTGTGGAGACTTCGTCGCGTGAGTGAAACCCACTATCAAGCAGCGTGCGTGGCGTGAGCGCTGAGCTTTCGTTAAGTCGAAGCGGAGGCGTAACGACAGTTCGCGCTGGTTTGTGCTGCACGCGCTAACGTCTGAGGTTGCGAATGCTCGCTAAGCACCTCGCTCACAAACATAAAGCACCTGACGAGCTCGATTGCGTCAAGGAACCACAAAAACTTGGGCCTCACCGTTCGAATAGATGTTGTTTGCTCCTGCTGTGTAGTAGGTGCTGTCGGCTTCTGTTATGGCCATTGTTACGTCGTTTTGGCTCATCAAGAGCTTGCCGCTGTTCAGGTTTGGCGCCCCAAGATACAGATACGACCCGGAAGGCAGCATCCACCAATAAGCGCCGGCTTGGAAGAGCCGCACGTCGGGAAAGTTGAAGGCGATAAGGGCGAATTGCCGGAAGGTGTCGGCGTACGTGGGCCCTCCGGAAGTGCTACCGCTAAGCCAGCTTGCAGCAACGATTTCCTGATCGTTGAACTTGGCGATATGCACCGCTTTGTCGAGCGCTAAAACGGTGGCGCTGTTCGTCAGTTCACCTGTCGCTTTGTAGACGAGACCTGAGTGAAAGACGAACAATATCGCCACAAACACGGCTAATGCCCTAAAAGAGAGCGTCGGTGAGTCTTTTCTCGTGGCCGCGCTGCGTCTCGCGTTCAAAACACTTACAATTCCGGCGAATCCGATGACGAAGAACGCGGATAGGAAGATTTGGGATATGTGAAAGA
>JBAULJ010000272.1:0-2690 GCA_049578125.1 Halobacteriota archaeon | reverse complement strand
GTACTCGTCGACAACGGATCGACCGACGGGTCTGTGTCTAGTTTCAGGCAGCGTTTCCCACGTATCCCTATTCTCGAGACGGGCGCAAACACTGGATTTGCCGGAGGCAACAACGTGGGGATCCGATGGGGCCTTGAAAAAGGCGCCGATTACGTCCTCCTTCTCAACAATGATACGGTCGTTCAAGCTGACTTTCTGGACGAACTCGTGAGCGTCGCGCAAAGCGACCGCAGCATCGGCTTCGCTGGACCCAAGATCTATTACTACGATTACAATGGAAGTAAAGACGTGCTCGCGTGCGCAGGAGCCGAATTCAAGATCTGGAAGGGCAGGCTCGTCCACGTCGGTGCAGGCACGGTAGACCGCGGCCGATACGACGTTGTCAGAGAAGTCGACTATGTCGAGGGTTCATGCTTGCTCGCTCGCACGGAGATGATTAGCAACGTGGGATTGCTGAATCCCGATTACTTCCTGTACTGGGAAGACACCGACTGGTGTATCAGGGCCGCGCGAGCCGGTTACAAAGCAGTGTACGTTCCCGCTGCGCGCGTGTGGCACAAAGTTCCCGTGCGAACCGAGGGGAAGGGCAGCCAGGCCTACTACTACTTCGGAAGGAACGTCATCTGGCTCGTCAGGCAGCACGCTTCGGGTCGGCAGCGAGTGCGTTTTGCCCTTTCATTCTTTTTCATCGAGATGTGGCGAACGGTACTGGTCTCCTTGGTGCTGCATCGGAGCATCACCCAAGCGCGCGCCTACATCAGCGGAATTCTCAATGGACTGCGCGGGCCATCGCTCAAAGCGAAAAATTGCCAAGTCTAGCCAGTCTTACCGATTGATCAGCGCAGCAACCGAATGCAGAATAATGCCCGTAAAAGCCATAAAGGTTCCCGTAAGCGTGAAAAGAAGCGTCAGGATCGCCGGCCCATACGGTACGTGCTGTATTATGAGAAAGACTTGATACGCATAAACGCCGAAGGCAGCCCCTACAGCGATAAGAATAAGACCGGGCACGGTAAAAACAATCAAGGGCCGTTTAAACTCGATGTTGCGCAGCACCCCCATCATGACCTGGAGTCCGTGACTTATGGGATGCTTTGAGGAGCGCCCGACGTCGTAGCGGATGCCGATGCCGACTTCCTTTATCCGCAGTTTTGCGTCTGCCGCATCCAACAACATCTCACTATCGATTGCCAATCTATCCGTGCCAAACTTGAAATGGGGCACTGCTTTCATCGAGAATGCCCGGAAGCCGCTTTGCGTATCGGTTACTTTCATATCCTCGTCGAGTCCCAAACGAGTGAATCTGTCGAGAACGACCTGTCCGAACCGGCGATAACGGGGGGTGTTTCGGACTTCCCCCTCCAAATAGCGGCTTCCGTTGACAATATCGGCTTCGTCGAGCAATAATGGCTTTACAAGCTTTGGAATATCATCAGGGTTGTGCTGACCATCTCCGTCGAGAATAACGATGATGTCAACGCCGCATTGTGTCGCGTGCGCGAAAAGGTCACGCAGGGCGACTCCCTTACCTGTGTTCGTATTGTGCACGAGCACATCGGCGCCGGCGAGGCGAGCGACCTCAGCAGTCTTGTCGGTGGACCCGTCGTCAACCACGACAACTCTGTCAGCATACTGGGCTGCGCGCAAAACAATGCTGCCAATTGCGACTTCTTCGTTATAGCACGGAATGCCTACCATCACCGTCGACAGAGCCGCATCATCAGGCACGTCGTCACTTGTTGTCAATTTGTCCACAACCTTGGGCTCAACACTCTGTGTTATCGCTACACGCTCGCACTTTCCCTAGCGCTTTGTATTGTCGAGGCCGGCGACATAAAGGTTGCTGTTTCGTCGGTTTGCCGTGTGTCGACGTATGTTAACCCTCCGTTTCTGCGGTCCGTGCACGTGGCTCGTTTGCTTCTGGTACAGCCGATAGAGGCCGAGCGGCACCAAAGCGAACAGGAGGGGAACGATAAGCTTGAAGACCCACGTGACGCTCATGCCAGTCGCGACGGAAAGCAGGGGGGCAAGCATCGTCAAGCTCAACATGGAGTTGAGGCTCAGTTGAGTTATGGCCGGTGGGGCGCCCCAGAAGCCGTTGCTTACGACAAACTGCGCTACGGCGTATTCACCTTGAATATCATTTCCCCAAAGGAAGTTCGAGATGAGCGCTCTATTGCGTTTTCTTGATCCAGAAACTGCCAGGCCACCGTTCGCTCCGCACGTACGAACTGAATGCCTTTTCTAGTGCATCAGGATTGTTCAAATGCAAGTAGCTCCCGGCCCATAGTACTTCAAAACTACTGTTAAACATCAAAAATGCGTGAAGAAGATATTGCTCGTTCCAGAAAATGTGACGGTCAAATAGCCACTCTCTGCGATATTCGGCTGGCAAAAAAATGTCGTGAATATGAACAATTACACCTTTTCGGAGTCGCGGCAGGATTTCTAAATATTCGTATTGCACGTCGCTTCCGATCTTCACGACGTGGCTTGAGTCTATGAAGAGAATATCGTTATTTGATAATTTGCTAAACTCAGATAGAGGCACGCTTTGTACTTTTTGGTCGATCAGTTTAGACAATCCTGGAAAACCCGCCTTTAAGGTCGGGTTTGGGTACGGTTCAATCGCTGTTAAATAGCAGTCATGGCGTTCATTTTCCTCTTTATTCTTCAAAATAGCGTGGGCC
>JBAULJ010000271.1:0-10228 GCA_049578125.1 Halobacteriota archaeon | reverse complement strand
GGATATAGCCTGCGGAGAGCACGCTCCCTAATAGCACGACTATCACGAAGACTTGTAAGCCCGCTGTCGTCGGGGCGATATTGCTCGAGTAAATGAGCCACTTGCTCACAAAGCCGATAAGAGGCGGAACGGCTGCAAGTGCTAAAGCGGCAATGGTGAATGAAGCAGCGGTATAGGGCATTTTCTTTGATAACCCGCCGAGCTTGTTAAGATCTAAGGTGTTTGCCATGCGCTCAACTGCCCCCGCCCCCATAAACAAGCAGGACTTAAAGAACCCGTGCGCCAGAAACTGCATTAATCCTGCGACGAGTCCTATCGGTCCAAAGCTGAAAGCAAGGAACACGAATCCAAGGTCTGCAATGGTGCTCCACACGAGCACCTCTTTGAGATAGTTAGCGCGTATGGCGAACGTGGAAGTTAAGATCAAAGTGAATCCGCCGATGATTGCGAGCACCCATGGCCAGGCGCCGGTAAACAAAGGAAAGAGTCGTGCCGCAAGCCACACCCCGGCGGCTACCATTGCTGCACTGTGGAGCAACACAGCGTGGGGTGTGGGGCCCTGCATGGCGCTGGGCAACCACGAGAAGAACGGCGTTTGTGCAGATTTGGCGAATATAGCTATAAGGGCAAGGACGAGCAACGTGTTCATCTGCCAAGCAGGTGGCGTCGATGTTAACAAGGCGTTGATATTAACGCTGCCCGTCCACGCGTAGGCGCCGACAGCAAACAGCAATAACGCCTCTCCCGGTATGTGGGTGAAGAAAAAGACCTTTTTTGCACCCTCGTTCCTCAAGGGCTCAGCATGCCAGAATCCGACCAAGAGGAACGAGCAAATGCCAACGATCTCCCAGCCGATATAGAGCACTACCAGATTGGCGGCGTTAACCAACATCAGCATGCCCCCAGTGAAAAACAACATACTAAAGTAAAATCGCCCTCTTCCAGGCTGATTCTGCATGTAGCCGTTTGAATACAACATGACGAGGCACGCCACGAGCGCAACCACGAGTGAGAACAGAAGACCAAGCGCGTCGAAGTAAAATGAGAAGAGCTGGACCTGGTTAGCTAGCACGTTTGGCACTGCTGCGGTCACGGGTCCGGTATATGAGATAGCAAGGACTGAAGCAATGACAAGGGTAATGAGTGCAATGATTGTCGATATGTAATCTACTGCTTTCGAGCGCGTGGTGCCGAGAATCAGCGGCACTAGTGAAAGCACCGTGGGAGTAAAAATTAAAGCTAACAGAAGGTACGACATATGTGAAGCATCCATATTACGACTCCGTTTGCGGATCGTATAGATGTGATGGTTGCTTATTAAAGTGACGCTTTTAGACAGGAGCCGGCAAGCCGGTTTTGGAAACAGCGTAAACCGGGTTATGGTCAAATCGTTCGCTAAAAGCCTCGAGACAGGCCATTATTATATCGACGACGGTTATCTCTCTTTAATAGGCTTTAATACAAAATCAAAGTCCTTTTCTTAATTATTAGTCATCTTTATAAAAATAATGAACAGGAACTTTTAAATAGCTATTCGTCGTGGTACTGTGTTGCACTGAACTACCATACCGAGGTGTTTAGTTGAAACATGCGAAAAGAAATGCCACTAGAGCGCTTTATTTTTTGGCAGTGTCATCGTTTGTTGCAGCGTTGGTAATCGCACCGGCTGCGGCAGCGTCAAGTGCATCTAGTTCCGGCAGCAACGCTCAGAGTCTTATCGGTGCAAGTGCACCGCACACGTACACCGATTTCAAGAGTAGCTGGGCGGGACAGGAAGCTCAAATAGCTGCAAACCTCGCAAAGTATGACGTCGTTGCCTTACACTACACCGACACAGCGCAACACGTTCAAGCTATCAAAGCAATTAATCCGAACACCGTCGTTCTCGCTTACTTCAACCCGCTCTTCGGTGGGTCAGAGGGAACGCCACATTCAGAATGGTACCTTAAAGATGCGTCAGGCAGCACCCATTCGAGCGGGTACAATGAGCCCCTCATGGATCTGACAAACTCGGGCTGGAGGGCCATGTGTGTCCAGATTAGCCAGAATGCCCTGCAGAAGGGCTTCGATGGACTTGTTCTTGACAACGGCCTGACCTCTCCCAACGTTCTCTGGCCGGGAAGCTGGTCCGGCTCAGATAGCCAGTGGCAGTCAAGCACGATCGCTCTCTACAAGAGCATTAAACAGGCAGCGGGTGGCAAGATTGTGATCTACAACGGTGCCTACTTCATTCCAGGTTACGTCGACGCTCTCGATGGGTGGATGGATGAGGGGTTCCCGTTCTACAAGGGGTGGGATAACTCAATCGGTTTTGCTCTCGACGCATCCAGTAAGGGCAAGCTAACCCTCTTTTACGCACAGGGGAGTGCATCTGACCGGTACTTCTGCTACTGCTCAGCGCTCCTCACCGACGGCTACTTCTTCTACGCTCCGACCGGGACGAAATGGTTCGACGATTACGGCACCCAGTTGGGAACAGCCTTGAACAAAGCTGAGAAGCAGGCAGACGGCACGTGGCAACGGGATTATCAATACGGGACTGTGGTCGTTAATCCTAGCTCCAAGACCGCACACATTGATCTGAAATCGGGGCAAAACGTGCAGCCCGCTTCAACGCCAACCCCCACGCCAACAGCTACGGCACCGGCAAAAGCTACCACAACGCCAAAAGTTACGACAACGGTAAAACAAGCGGCGCCAACGCCAACAGCTACGACCCTGGTGACGATGAAGAGTGCGTCCGAAGTGGTAGAGAATGACTCGGTTCCAGGGATGTTGGTTCCTGCGGCCCAAACGAGCGGTGTCGCGAGCTTACCCCCACAACCTGTTCTAGAATTCTCGCTGCTTGGGCTTGGAATACCGGCACTCGTCGCTGGATTGGTCTATCTGTTGATGAGGCGATAAGAAGTCCCCCTACGGGGCTCTTCTTTTTTCTATTTGAAATGCAACGGCCAATTGGTCCATTGAAACTTGCCCTGCGAGGCTTCTGCTTTTTGTCAAAAGCGAGACGGCTTTTTTTGTTCTAAACAAGACAGCGAGAATTCATGGCTCGCGCGCGGTACAGTGGATGCTTGGCTAAAAGGACAAAAAGCTTATAAGTTTGGCTTTGCCAATCTATTAAACGGGTTTTTTAAATGCGTATCGCCTTGCTTGGTGGCACGGGAAACATCGGGGAGGGACTGGCGCTTCGCTGGGCTCCGAAACATGACGTTGTCATAGGGTCGAGAAGCGCTGAAAAAGCCGAGGAAGCGGCGACGTCTTGTGAAGGGCGACTGTTCGAGGAAGGCACTTCGTGCGAATTGTCTGGCGAAGAAAACGTTCAAGCGATAGCAGACTGCGACGTAGTAGTGCTTGCGCTGCAGTACCAATACGCGATGCCCACCGCAGTTGCCATTAAGGATGAGCTCGACCCAAACGCGATAGTAGTGTCGCCCGTCGTTCCCATGACTAAGGATGGTTTCTTGCGCTATGAGCCTTCCAAGAAGTATGGAAGCGCCGCGTTGGAGCTACAAAGCACTCTCTCAGACAATGAGGTCGTTTCGGCGTTTCACACAACGCCTGCCGCGCGTCTGATCGATCTCAACGATAAGCTTGGCCTGGACGTCCTCGCATGTGGCTCAGAAAAGCCGAAGCAAATCGTTATGGGATTAGTCAAGGACATAGAAGGGCTTGCTCCTTTCGATGCCGGACCGCTCGAAGCGTCATACATGGTCGAGTCGATCACCCCTCTTTTGATAAACATATCGGCCCGAAATCGGATTAAGAACAGCTCCATTCGTATAGTAGGGCAGCAAATCGAGTAACTCGCTTTGGTCGCTCTACGCGATCTGCAGTGTCTTTCCCGTCAATGCGTTTATTCTAACGCGTCTTTTTGCAGAATCGCCGGCGTAGAGGACCTCAAGAACCGGTGAATACACGATATCGGCGTCAATAACTTCGCAGCCCGGATACAACCCTCTTATAAGTCCGTTCAGTTTTTGCTTTGAAAGCCTCGGCTTTATGACATTTTCGGCGCGACCCTCGCTAAGCTTCAACGCCTCAGCGTTCTGTGTCATGAGGGTTTTTGGATAAGCTATGTCAAGTAGGGGAAAATAGCTCTCATCTTTCAGGCCAATGAGATGCATTTCCTCGAGTTTTTTTAAGCTCGATTTGATGCCTTTGTCGGGAAGAGCTTCGCGCAGTGTCGCGTAGCTTGCGCCGTTGTCGCTTAGGATGAGATCCATGACCTTGAGCTGGGTCGGATTCAAGTCTGCCAGATGCCGCAGATTCTTGGACCGCCGCTGCACGCCGTTGGGACTGAGAATATCGCCTGTGATGGCATCAACTAAGACCTTATAGTCGACGAACCGTGTGCCGATGAGTCTTTTTTTCATCTCTCTTACGTAAACAGAGAACATAGGCAGCATGAGCAGTTTGAAATCATCAACGCTCTCGCTCGAGCCGAAAAACTTGAAGTGCTTGCGCTTGTTGCTATTCAAAGCGTTGAGAACCTTGCTTTCGTCGTATGGTATATAATGGACCTTCTTGCTCCCCCGCGCAGTGTCAAGCGCGAGCCGCGCTCGCACGTGCTCAGCCTTGTCGAGATCCTCCGCTGCGCGAACGCCGGAGCGCGGCGTGAGATCTGCTGTGAGATCGGAGCGGCGTTTGATGGTGGGCGTCGCCCCTCCGTGGGGCGTTTTCCGCTGCCTCACTTTGATAAACGAAGGATCAGAGATAGACCCTTGAACGTAAAACTGTCCAGGCTCGAGTCCGGTAAGCTGACGCGCATCGTCCAGCGAGGAAAAGAATATGCGCACGGAATCGATATCGTTTTTGAGCGTCAGCTTCCCGATGAACACGTTGTTGCACTGGCTTAGCACGTTCTTGTTGACCAAAGCGGGCCTCTGGGTCGCAAAAAGGATCCCAAGCCCTCTTTTCCGTCCTCTTCTGCTTATGAGCTGTAAGATATCAAGTCCGCGCCCTCGCTGCGGAATGTAGATGTCCGCCTCTTCAACGACGACCAAAAAAGGATTCTGCTTGTGGCGCCCCTGTCGGAATACCTCGGTCGCGACTCGATAAACGCTCTCCAAGAACGCATTTATAGCTTTTGGATCCGTTTCGGAGACATCGAGGACGATTTTTTGTGACTCTGCGATGATCCTTCGAATGCGATCTTCATCGGTCGAAAGGTCTTCAATATCATCTATTGCAGCAATATTCTTGTGACCAGATAGCCCGGCGTATTCTCCTTCAGTATCAATTACCACGAATCCGAGGTCATTTGCGGCAAGTTCCTCGCATATGACACTTACAAGATAGCTTTTGCCGCTGCCACTCTGTCCTATGACGGCGCTTCGTTCAGTTACGAGGTACCCTGGATCAATGCTGAACGCCTCTCCGATTTGGAGCTCCATTGGTTCAACATGGCTTATTTGTTCGATATAAGCTTAATGCAGTGCGGCAAATTTGATCTCTGCTGCCTCTTGAGCCATCTAAGGCTGCTTGAAATCCTCATATAGCGAGAAAAATCAAGGTGCAGGAACCTCAGCAAGAGGTTACTTGCGGGAGGCTACTAAGCTGACAGTGTCGTTATCTAGGAGCAGGTGGTCTAGTCCCACGCGCTGACCAGCGTGTCTTGCACTTGGCCCCCATACGTGAGCGTACCTAAATCGCCTCGAGAATTGTTTATGCATAAGGTTGCAGACCTCTTCGATTGTCGAGTTCCGATGCAAGATCAACGGGTTTTCTGTATCTGCCGCCTTGCCAGGAGGTTTCAAGTACACGCGAATAAACTCTAGCTTTTCAAAGATCAAGTCTTTGAGACGCTCGACGTTGATGTTGCGCTCGGCAGAAATATGAACGTCACCGAAACCTGTCGGGCCAGATAGCTGGTCTATCTTGTTTACAACCGTTATTGCAGGAATGAACCGTCTGCTCGGTATTAGCGCGTCGACCAATCGATCGACGGTAACGTCGTCGTTGAGTACAACGTCAGCGTTGTGGATCTTGAAGTCGTGCAGAATCGCTCTTATCGTGGCTTCGTCGATTTCAGCAGCATTTGGAGCTCTCTTAATCAAAATGCCCCCGCGGGATTTCTTCATTATCACTATGTTTGGAGGGCTTTGGTTTAGTCTGATTCCCGCGTCATTCAACTCTTTTTTGACTGCTTCGATTTGATATTCGCTAAAAACGTCGACTAGGATTAAAATGAGGTCTGCGTTTCTCACAACTGAGATGACCTGCTTGCCCCTGCCTTTGCCAACTGCTGCTCCCCCGATCAATCCCGGGACGTCCAAGACTTGTATGCGGGCCCCTCTATGCACCATGGAGCCAGGGATGACATTAAGTGTCGTGAAATCGTAAGCTGCGACCGCTGATTTTGCGTTCGTGAGCGCGTTTAGCAGAGTTGACTTTCCAACGGATGGATATCCTACCAGCACGCAGGTGGCATCACCTGACTTTTTCGGCGCATATCCGGTCCCTTTATGAGAGGCCCTCGTCTCTCGTCTCTCCTTCAGCCGCGCTAGTTTTGCTTTTAAACGACCAATGTGAAGTTCTGTGGCTTTGTTATAAGGGGTGTCGCGTATCTCCGTCTCTATTTGGCTGATTTGCTCGTCTACGCCACTCACGCGGTCTCCCGATCGTCTCGCATTCATAAGATGCCTTCAGCGGATGCAAAGCAGGGGTGCGATTGCTCCCAAAAGAATTAGGATTTGCTCTGAGAGCTGACCTTCGTGTTTACTAAAACGAGCTTCGTGCTCTCGCCTCGGATAGCAACGAGGTAAACGTGTGGATCATCCGATGCCATGCATTCCATCCATTTCTTATGCAAGGTCCCATCTGAAGAAATGGGCGGTGACCCGTTTTTCGCCCGGAGCTCATTAATGCAGTGTATAAAATCTGACTCAGATAATCGTGCAACTTTGGACTTCATACCGATATTGCGTGGCCAACATGCCTGCAGTTCTTTCTTTATATCATTAATGAAGCCGACAGAGGGCATCTTGTTGTCAAAGCTCTCGATGACTTCGATTTTGCTGTCTCCGTCATCTAAGCCATAATAACATTTCACCGCGTATTTGGCTAGCTTTAGGTCGCGTTTTCCCAAAATAAGTCCCATAGTAATGTTCGCGATTAAAGTATTTCAACATTGTGTAATAAGTGCCATTCGTCGGCGTTTTTCGTGTTGAACAACGATAAGTCGCGCTTTTGCAAAAAAGCGGCATCATTGAGGATTGGACACTGTCGCAGTTTCGGTTCTGATTTTACTAGAAACCACGTGTCTTACGCTAGCTAGGGTTATCTTGATAAAAGGTTGGTCGCTCTCGAGCAAAGCAAAGATGCACGATTTAGAAACTTGCAAGAATGCGCGAAAATGACACCGCAAGCCCTCCGAACACTTGGCAGGATGTTCGCCTCGAAGTCACAACGCGAGGGTTTTACATGAGCAGTTCCAGCCACTCATCGAGGAGCGAACAGTACTCTGGATTACATACTTCGTGGCATCCTATGCACGGAGCTATCTTGCCTTGTGCTAGAAGTATGTCGTGCTTGTTATTTTTGCCCTGTGCCTCGTTCACTTTCTCTCTCACCCTTTTATCGTCGAGTAATTAACTGTGAGCACAACGGTGTTATGCGCCCTTCCCCCCCAAAGTAGCGTCACGTATTTTTTCAAAGCACGCGCTGTTAGTTCTGGGACTAGTCGTTTACGGGGTTTAGAAGAATGATATTGTTGCCGCGGAGCACCACAGATCCGAGAACTCGCGACTTCTCTCCGTCAACAACCTCTGTCGTGTTCGTAAGATGCAAGTTGAGATAGTCATCGGCACTCATTAAAAGGCCTTCGAGCACACATTTTTCGCCTTTCATCTCGACTTGAATTCTGGAACCAACCAGATTTTGAACCTTCTTTGATGGGAACAATTTAGATCCTCAAACAAAATTGGCTTTTCGAATACTTTAATATTGTGTTCGTCTTTTTTCGCCGAACGTTACCACAGGTTCATTTACTGTCAACTGAAGTTTGTCTCGCCACCTCAGACAGACTGAGCTGTCGCGGAGCCCAGGTCAGATCAACAGTGCAATATGAAGACAACGATCGTGAGAGAGGAGAGCAAAACGATCAATGCGTTGGCTAACGGGTTATCATATTTGCACAGGTGCGCCGAAAAACGGTGACGGCTCAGTGGCCAAAGCAGGGGACAACCTGACATTGTTAGCGTATCAAGAAGGATGTGGCTTGTGATAGCCGACGCAATTGCGGGTATGATGATCAGATCAAGTGGGGGGTATCGCGAGAGAAGGACGTATGAAAGGCAAGCACACGTCGCTACGGTAAAGATCGAGTGAGAGAATCCACTTCTGTGACGAATAAGTCGTAGCGGCGTACGCGCGTCGACGTCGGGGACCGATGCTAGCATTAGCGCGATAGTGCCAGAAAGAAGCACGAATACTTTGTTTGTTGCGCTTGCCGGTATTGCAAGCTCACAAATAGCGATGCAGAAAGCGAAAGCGAAAACTGAGTGTGCTAGTGACTTCACAACATCATTGTGTTGGGAGTGCCTTCGTTAAGTAAATATACGGTCGTGCGTGACATTAGAACAGAGTTCATCCCTCGGACGAGCACTGTGCTCTGACAAGAAATTAGCTGAAGCCCGGTAGTGTAGCGGTCAATCATGTGAGACTCTGGATCTCACGACCACGGTTCGAATCCGTGCCGGGCTATCTCCGTTTAGGTGAGTTCTTCGAACTGAAGCTTCCCTTTCGTGCGCTCCCACTCCTCGAGGGGGATGCTATACTTCTTTTCTATAGCGTCTCGGTAGTTTGGGCCGCTGTTGTACGCGCAAAATGGAATGATCAACCCACCCGGGACCGCGTAATGGATGGCGCAGCGCTTGACTCGTTCGACGTCATAGTTGTAAGCATCCATGAAATGCATACCGCCGACAAAGATCGCTTTTCTGTGAAAGTCACCGAGCGCTTTGTAGTCTTGAGTCAGCAGGACCTTCTTGATTGACTCCTTAAACTGAATGGCCTTAGGTTGATTCTCCTCGTTGACGAGCGAATTCAGTGCGAGCAGTCCTCGCATCAGCGCTGCCGGCTTCCGCAGGATACCGCCGTTGTCCAGTTTGCGCGCAAGACTCTGGGTAAGCTCAAAGAATCGGTCGACGTCCACGAACCGGTTTATCGGAATCAGCTTCTCGTCCTCTACGAACAAATAAGTCGCTATACCACAGTGCGGATGTGTACTGAACTCGATCTGAGGCTTTCGCGTGTAAGCCTCAATGAGTTTTGAAATGGAAACAACGCACGGCACAGGATAAAAGTCGTCGGCTCTCACTTGCCCATCCGTCTGCCGCTCTATGTTAAATGCGAGATCGGGCAAGGTAAATCTCTGGGCGTTTCTGACCGCCGGGGGGAAGTCGTTTGCAGCACCGGTGAATGCCATTGGCTGGAAGTTGATCCCTCTGATAACGTCCACGTTTTGAGCTGCAAAATAGATAATTTTCCCGACTTCGTGATCATTCAACCCTCGACCGATCGTGGGAACCAACACGACGCCTTGGCCCACGTCCCTGCAGTTCTCGATCGCTTTCTGTTTCAGCTCGATCAGACTGTCCGTCTGCTTGGAAACGCCGTTGAATTGAAGGTATACCGTGTTCAGCCCAGCGTGTCTAAGCTTCCCTGCAAGTGCGTCATCTTTTGCCAGCCTAATGCCATTTGTCGCAATTTGGGTCTGAATAAAGCCCATATCGACCGCCATACTGACGATCTCGGGGAGATCGTCCCTTAACGTCGGTTCGCCGCCCGAAAACTGAACGGCAAGCGTCGGAACAGGCTGCTCCTGGCGGAGTGTCGTGAGCATCTCTCTGAGCTGCTCGAACGTAGGTTCGTATACGTAACCCCGCGCGTGCGCGTTTGCAAAACACCACTCGCAGCGCAAGTTGCACCGGTTCGTAACATCGACATTTGCAAGGCACGTAGAGGTCAGATGGACATCACAGAGGCCGCATTCGAGCGGGCAAGTTTCTTGAAGGGTCAGTTGCGGGTTCTGTACTCCGCGCCCGCTATATGAAAAGCGCTCAGCCTTGTGATACATTTCTGCGCTTGACCAATACAACTCGTCAAACGCACCGTGTTCGGGACATTCCTTGGCCATCCAAATCTGGCCGTTCTTCTGGTAGATGGTAGCGTCGATGGGTCTAAGGCATTCATGACATAACGAGGTCGTTTGCTTAGGTAATGGCAC
>JBAULJ010000270.1:0-1713 GCA_049578125.1 Halobacteriota archaeon | reverse complement strand
GGGACGATCCAGACGTTCAGAAAGTTGTTAGAGAAGCCTACGACAGAGGGTTGCGGATCGGCGCGGTTTGTCACGGCCCGCAAGTGCTCATATCAGCCGGAATCGTGAAGAATAAGACGCTAACATCGCACCCCGCCGTCGGACAAGAATTGCAGGAGGCGGGCGCAAACTACTCGGGCAGGCCAGTAGAGCGGGATGGCAGCATTACGACGGCTACTGATCCTCGCGCCATAGCAGAGTTCAATACGGTATTTATTAGGGAGATCGCGTGCTGTGAGTTGTTCGGTCCTTAAGCTTCGCGCACGATTCTGCGAAGTTCGCGGCAAGATTGGGGTACGAGAGCGGATGAACGTGGGAGTACGAGGCAAGCGTTTGCCCTACTTGTATACCGTCGCAACCGTCCGAAATACCCGCGCCTTTTTGCAGCTGGAACGCAAATTTGGGCTTGTTGCTTAGGTCGGTAAGCTCAGAATAGTGAAATTCGTGGCCGCGAAACCGGGTTCCTTTGCGTCCGATGACGGTATCACGAATGGTCGTGCCTGCAACATAGCCAATAACCCGCTTGTTCACCATGTTGGTGTTTGCGGGAATGACACCTGCCATTTTGGAGGTTCGTCCGCCGTACGTCAACGATTCGGTCAGATACATGAGTCCTCCGCACTCAGCGAATATAGGGGCGCCTGTTTGAGCGCGTGACGCGATCGAATCGCGCATTGAATGGTTTCGCTCCAGCTCATCGGCGAAGAGTTCAGGGTATCCTCCGCCTATATAAATGCCATCAACGTCGGGAATCTCCTCATCGTGCAAAGGACTGAAGAAGACGATGTCAGTGCCGTTTAGGGAAAAAAGATCAAATAGATCGTGGTAATAAAAGTTGAAAGCCTCATCGTAGGCGACGCCTATACGCACGCGTCTCTTATGCGCGACCTGCCCTCTACGCGAAGAAACGAACGCCTTGGGCTTAACTCGTGGCAGTTGCTCCGCGCTTTTTGCGATTTGAAGCACCTTATCCACGTCAACACAACTTTGAACTATGTCTTCAATATTCTCAAGTTGTTTTCGAAAAGCACTGTCTCTTTTGAGCCCTTCAGAAGCAGGGACGAGCCCTAGGTGGCGCATCGCCAGGTGCATTGAGTCGTTGCGTGGGATCTGTCCTACGACCTCAATGCCAGTGTAGTGTTCAATAGCTTCTTTGGCCTTGGCCGCGTGCGTTGGACTTCCTATATTGTTGAGTATCACTCCTCTGATGTCAATTCGCCTGTCAAATGAACGGTAACCCTTAACAAGCGCCGCCGTACTCCGTGTGATGCTCCGTGCGTCGATAACGAGAATAACCGGGGTGTGGAGCATCTTTGCGATTTGGGCGGTGCTTCCAACGTCGCTTAAGCTTTCTAAACCCTCGTAAAGACCTCTTACGCCTTCTATGATTCCTATGTCGGCACCACGAATTGCGTGGGAGAAAACCTCTATGATCGCGTGCCGGTTCATCAAAAAGCCGTCGAGGTTACGGGAAAAGCGCCCGGTAACCTCGGAGTGGTAGCTCGGGTCAATGTAGTCCAGTCCGACTTTGAATGGCTGAACGACGTTTCCTTCCTTGGAAAAAACAGACATCAGCCCTACGGCGATTGTCGTTTTTCCCGCGGAACTCCTGTCAGCCGCGATGAGTATACGGGGTGCGCGGAGATCGGTTTGTTCCATCGTTTATGGGTATAG
>JBAULJ010000269.1:0-6177 GCA_049578125.1 Halobacteriota archaeon | reverse complement strand
ATCAATGAACGAGCTAAGCCTATCGACAACAGCGAGTCCGACAGCATCGTCGTGTCTAAGTTCATTTCCAATCCCCAAGATTGCGATGTTTGAACCGACACACCCCTCAACGAGGCGACTAACGTCGGACTCGAATTCATTCATCATGGCTGCACCGATCGCCGCTGGTCGCAAAACCTCACGACTTCTTTGACCACGAGCTTCGCATCTCGCTTTTTCAGGTCACAGTCGTGGCTAGCTAGAAACGTTTCGATGTCGTCGCGGTCGCGGCCGTTTATCAGCCCCCTCAGTTCAGCTGTCTTCAACAGTAGAGGAAAGCTTCGTTCCATGTAAAAGAAGCTCTTTGCGAGATTCAGCAAGGCGTTACTCGTGACATTATTCACAATCGAAGCCTTCAAGAGCGAGTGCAGGGCAGCTCGAATGTTGACGAGTGGATCGGATACGGGCGCAAAAGTCACTGGATTGTACGCTACGGCTACTTCATCATCCGCTTCAATGACTCCCTCCTTAAAGCACTTGTAGATTTGACCGACTCCAATCATGCCGAAACTGTCGAGTTCCGAGGCACGCAGCGCCCCCATACTGGACCCACCCACAACAGTCACGCCTGATTGCATTACACCAATAATCTCTCTGTGCGACACCGCTGCACGATCATAAAAAACGCCGTCGATCAATCCGATGATCGTCGCGCCTGCTTTCGCCGTTTTCGAGATATCCCCTCGCACGGCGGGAGGACAACATCGGAGCCCTCTGTCAAGGGAAGTCGCTTCAGACCGAGACAAGCTTGGGCCGGTGAATATTACGCAGTCGTGCTTCTCCATTCTTTGCCGCGCTTTCCTTTTCGTTCCCGATCCAAAAAAAAGACCTCAAAGCCTGGGATGATTACACGAACGGCGGGAACGCCGATGGCGCTTACCGTTATGTCCGAGACAATAACGCGGTCGGCCACACTGTGCAAGCGATCGAGCACGATTCTGATGTCGCCGTCAATGGACGTGGTTGCCGCTGATTCAAGTGTGTCAAGCTCGATCGTCTCGCGCGGTTCTGCGAGCCAGTGCTTATTGAGCCTTTTCATCCTCTCATACCCAATCCTCCGGGCCACCGATTCCCTATCAGTATCTTCGCGAGCGCCGTGAATCTGCGTAGCTCTCGATTGTGCGACTTCGGTAAGTGCCCTGAGAGCGGCAATTTCGGGATCAGTGTGACTTCCAGCTCCCATGACTAATAAAGAGGCGTCTCGCAATTTTTCGTCATCGGACGCCGCGACAACGGTCGGAATGCCTGTGTCAGTAGGCAGCCACCAGAGCCGAACGAGGATACCTTGCAGCTCAAACTTGTTGACTATGTCACTAACGCGACTTGCACCTACGTTGAGTCCTAGACCGGGATCTCGGTTAATCTCTGCGATGCTTACTGCGTCTCTCTCAATGACCTCCATCAGCCCGTGAAAGATCGCCTCCTCCATTACGTTACCTGATGCGAGACCATTCGTGTTGCTGCGAAAGAGCTGCCAGCTGCCTCGCACCGGTGAGTATGGGTGAAAAACAGCATTTGCCGGAGCGAGCGCCTCTTCATCATTAAGAAGGTCCCAACCTGAATACCACTCAATTTTCGTATCAGAGGAGAGATAGCCCGGTAATATGAGATCAGCGGGGTTAACGGCGCCGTTATCAGCAGAAAGGTGTTCATACGAATCAAACAACAACCGATCCTTAAAATTCTTGACCTCAGCGGAGAACCGTTCGACAGCTTCCATTATCACTGAAACACGGGCTTCCGATTCGGTCGTGCCCTTACCCGCGTAGACAGAAATCGCGCCGTCTGCTGCCGAAGGCCGTATCGCAGAAAACACGGGCAGCCCTACTCGATCAAGCCCGGAAATATCTGCTACCCGCGTTATCCCAACCTCAGGTATGACCGACTTTATCAGCTCAAGGGTTTCTGCCGGCGGCATCACCCTGTGAGTGTCAACGCAATACGTCTTTGGCGCAGCGTGCAGTTCAATCTTGCTCGTCATCGTGCCTCACGCAAGTGCGGAAATCAGTTTTTTGCTTTGCGTTGAAAGCCTTAAGCGCGTGGGCCTCCCGTGCATGACATGCTGGTGCCGCCTAATAAATAGATCGATGTCGCAGCGTTCAGCGTTGCTGCGAAATAAGCGATAAGTAGGAGCTCTCGCTAAGTCGGCTGTACGCGTACACACCTCACTGGTTGATAAAAAAGCGAGACACGAAACGTGCTCAATCGCCCTCATCAAGGTTTCCTTTGAATGTTCCCGTGTTTCTTAGGATGTTATACCAACGACGAGAGATGGAATACGCGAAATCCTCGAACACGATGTAGTTGATCTCCTTGAGAATCGCACCCTCGGCAATAGTCACAAACGTGTAGTCAAAATCGGAGGAATCAATCTTGAAAACGTCGCCCACGGATCCCGATATTTCGTGCGTCATCTCATCGTTGTCTTGCGTCACGCGCGCCCAGCTAGGACCAAAACGCGGATGAATTCCTAGTAGCTTCCAAATGCTGTTCGGACCTTCTATGACGAAGCTCAGTTTTTCCTTTGGGCTCTGTATTGTATCCACTGCATTCCCCCTCCTTTAAGCGCGTCAGTGCGCTCACGCCAGCTTTTGTCGTTGACATGCCTTGACCTCGCCTGTGAAAAAGCTTTGGTGGCCGAAACTACAGGACTCTCCAAGAACTTGCGTTGCACGTCGCTTTCGAATAGCCACACAAGGAGTGGCCGGCCGATGCGCGGTCCGGCCGCGATCAGCCAATTGTCGATACATAGAAGTACGAAGAAGTCGAAGTACGTCTGATGGCTCCAGACGCAGAAAAAGACACAGAAGAACAAAATGAGGACGTTTACGAGCTTGTATTACCACCTGGCATTCCAAGCAAGGTAATAATTGCAGCGTGCAAAGAGTTTAACACCGACGTCGTAAAAGCCTACGCTGACGTCGAAACTGGACTGGCTGACGTGACTTCTCGAGATCTCCTCGCTTTTAGGGCAGACAAGGAGACTATAGAAAAGATTCGCGAATTCGTGGAAGAAGAGACGAGAAAGTTTATCAACGAGTGACGTTGGTACGCGGCGCGAATGCGCTCGGGTCACCGCCTTACGTGCGACGTGCGTCAACCGCCGGGCTCGTCAAAGCCTTCCATAGTCGCGTGAAGCACTTCCCTTTTCTGATCCAAGCGTTTCCGAAACTCCTCGAGAGATTGTGCCTCTCTATCTGCCGTTTCCGTTTCTTTGCTGACTAGCTCGAGGTGCTTAGGATCGTAATACAGATTGGTAGAGTCAATGAGCACCCACGTTTTGTCGCCATCGAATCGTAGCTCTTTTACTTTTCCGCGCGTATGCGTGCCAGCGTACTTAACGTGAGCACCTACAGTAATCGCTTGATTCTTCATGTCGAGAGCTGCTGCATCTCTCATGTCGTATTCCTCTAGCATATCATGCGTTCGTATGTGTAATAATGCTTGTTGAAGCTGAGCACCAACCCTCGATCTGCTATACCCGGCAGAAGGACGCAGCCGCGCTAGAGCAACGCGAAAGCGCGCACAGGAGAAGCTTCTACGCGTTCCAGCCTCAGCGGCATCCCAAAGAATAGCGCGCGCTTGCCAGCTAAGAGCCGGAGATTGTTCGAAAGATTTTCAAAAATGATAATTTCATTTTTAAGGAGCTTCTTATGCACCTCGTTCTCACGTGAGTCGAGCGGATCGACGGACATGCTATCAATTCCGACTGCTTTGACTCGCTTATCTATCATCCAGTCCGCAATAGTCGGATCGAGGCACGTGCAATCGTGTCTGACCGTCCTGTTCATGTTCGGATCGTTCGACCTCGTATAGAAAAGGGCGATCTCCCCGCCTCGTAGAGGGATGTCCGTTTCCAAATCGCCCGGGCAAATGCGTGACCCAAGCGCTTTGTGCGCTAGATCGTATGTCAGCGCACTGCCGCAGAACTTTTCGAGAGGCAGCTCGTCAACGCTTTCGCCGTCCTTGACAAGATGATAGGGCACGTCGACATGCGTACCCGTATGCGCGCTCAACACGATGCGTGTCAGGTTAGCCCCACCCGTATCGATGGTGCTAAGCACTTCGATTCGCGGACCGGGGTCCCCAGGGTACGTCGCTGTGTCAGCCGATATGGGCAGCGAGAGATCCACAATTCTTTTTGCACGCAAAAGGGTAGGGTCAAAGACTGCCATTGAATAGCACCAGACCGTGGAAGCGAAAGATCAAGCGTGTACCGGTGCGGCACTTAACAAAAATCTAAAAAAAGAAAAAGGTGCTGGTTTTAAACCAGCTTCGACAGCGGTGTGTTTTCCGTCTGCGCTTCGACTCCTAGCTCTTTGGTGCTCTCCTCAACCATGATGTCGATCATCGCCATAGCGGGGAAGATTATCGTTGCCAAGTCGATCGGACCGTACAAGAGATAGTCGGCGCCGACAATACCACAGATCATGTTTGCGCCGATACTACACGGTTCCCACACCTCTGGGTGGCCGTCCTTCCTGTATCTGCGCAACCACGTCCACGCATCAGGGATGTTGTGCGGTCCACCTCCGGTCGGCAACCCAAGCACGCCCTTGAATCCGACCATCGATCGGATTGACTGTCCCGCGCCGACGCCGAGTGCGAGCGAAGCGACATCGAGCAGCGGCCTCGTAATGCCGGCCTCTTCACTGGACTTTAGGAGTCCCTGTTCCTGTCCTGTGCCGCCAATAGTGAGTATCTCGATTCGGCCTCTGGTGCTCACGTCCGTCGGATTGAACGCTAAAACGATGGCTGAGCTGACATTTGTTTGACCAATCGCTTCCCACTCTTCTGGCAGCGCACTTGCGTTGACGGAGTTATAAACGGCGAGGTGTCCCGCGCCGATTTCATCCGAGTATTTTGCCGCGAACATGCGCACCGCCGGCACGCTCGAATCGACCAGGAAGGCGATGCCGGGGGCGACTTCCAGGTGCCAGTCGATGTACTTTTGCATCGCTTCTTCGGTCTCAGCGATCACCTGGTTCCAGTAGCCGAGCCCTGTCATGTCCGACAGCTCCACCTGTACGTTCCATTGCGCTTCGGCGGCGTCCTTGTCAAACACACCCTTGAGGGGGTCTTCAACCACCTTATGCTTGGAGTAGAACATCGAGCTAGCGAGCACGGTCGGATATTCACCGGGCTGACCACCAACGTGAAAACCGCCTATCTCGAAAACGGTTTGCTTTTTATCGTATCTAAACATGCTATATGAACCTCCTCACGTCGTCATTCACGTTCCGAATAGCTTAAACAAGACCGACAGCTGCGTCAACGAGTTAAGCACGATGAATAGGATAATACCTCCAATGAGGCCATAGGCGATGCCTATGTCCCTACCCACGCGCTGCCCGTACCGCTGCGCGACTTCGGCCATTGCAAACTCCAATCGCTCTTCAATCGAGTCGAGTTTCTTCTGGAGCTCACGGTAGTCTGTTTGGTCTACTATTACCTGGGGGAATTGCTTTGGCATATTCACACCTCACTTCAAGAAGTAATAGAGCAATGGCAGTCCGGCAACAAGGCACGCGCCTGCGAACCCCAATGCAAACCCGAGTATCGAGTTCCCCCCATACCCGGAGTCAAGTTTGAGCGTTCGCGTCGTGAGTAGCGCACGATACCTTATGTCGTTCATGAGCGCATTCAACGATTCCATGCTCGGCGCCATAGGTTTAGCTATGCCCTGGTCGAACTCAATAGCTGCTGTGGGTGCGACCTCTTCGCCGGCTGCTGCCGGCCCCTCGGCGCCTCCACCAAAACGTTCTGCTGCCATTTTTCACCTCAAGCTAGGGCTAGTAACCCCAAGATTCCGATTGAAATCAGCAGCCCGATCACAACACCCTCGACCTTTCCGGCGTAAACGCCGGCGGCGTACTTATTGAAGTTACCGATGGTCTTCATATGGAACTGCAGATGCTGTACGCGGGATTGTATCGCTGCTATTTCCGCTGCCATAGGGGCCTCTACAATGGCCTCCTCGGTTATTTTTTCTTTAATCTCAACGACGATTGGAGGTTCCGGGTAAGCTCCAGGATCTTTTCCAACCAGCTCCTTAACCTTCGCGGATATCGCACTGACATCCTCGTTGTTAATGATGCTGATGAATTCGACCTGCTTTTGGAACCTTTCAAGGTGCTC
>JBAULJ010000268.1:0-2479 GCA_049578125.1 Halobacteriota archaeon | reverse complement strand
GCCCAAAACGGCAAGGATGATCCATACAACAACCAAAAGGGCCGTGACTAAGGCCGGCAATTGTCCGAGCAGGCGGGCCCACGGTGGGAGTATCGCATAGAGCAGTGCGAGTATCAAAGAGAGCACGAAGAAAATGGACCCAACTTGTAAGGCGCGTGGGCTCACCTCATACGCCTCATACGAGACCCGTCCGACAAAGTCAACGAACTTTAGCACACCCGGACTCCAGCGCCTGCTGAACTGGTGACCGTGAAGGAAGAAGTACGTCAGGTTTCCGATTCGCTCTCCCTCTTTCGGCGCCCCCTCCCCTTCCTGCGGATAGTGCTTGGGCACGACTTTGAGATGCCCATTCTGATCCGGGTAGGTACCGAAATATCGAGCCGCCACGTCGTCGTGGTTGCCGGGGACATAAATCGTGTGGCAACCAAGATGGAAGAGCGAATCGAGGATGCAGTAACCGTCTCTGACGGGGCTTGTATAGTCGGCTTCGCGTGGCCCCCAGAGCTCGAGAAAATCCCCTAAAAGAATGAGTTTTTCCGGTGCCCTCAGGTTCTTTTCTCCATCTGTAGTCTCGACGGGCAGCATCCCAGCGTACAGCCCTTCATTGAGCCAGTCCAGAAAGTGTGCTAACCGAATAGCAGACCCTTTTTGCCGACCGATATGAGTGTCAGAAATAGCGATTACAGGGCCGCTTGCCACAATGGTCGCTCCTTATGCGCATAAAATAAATCGCGACATATAAATCGTTGTCGAAGAGTGCGTGCTCAAAATCCCCCCTCTCAGCGAGGCGGAGGTCACCCTATTACGAGGTGAGTTGTGAATCACCAATCAGCCTTGAATTACCTTCTCTTTCTGAGTGCAAGCGTGCCTACAGCTATAATCAATCCAAAAACGGCAATCAACCCTCAAAACCAGGAATGCCAGCCGCTTTTTGCGCACCGTTCACGGCTGCAGTAGAGTTCGTCGTTCCCGGTTCTTATTTGCATAGATACGGTTGATCGCTGCAAGTTATTTTTCCAAAAAAGCGTCGTGTATCGCTGTGTTTGGCGTAGCACTAGCGCTAGGTCTTTGACTGGTTATAACTATCTTTTATAAATGGAATTATTTTCTCCACGTCAGTTGTTTCATCAACACTTATCTGTGGCCATTTATTCATTGTTCGTTTTCCTGCTTGGAAGGGCTTAATCTCAAATTCTTTTGATAATTTAATTTTGTCTTGTTCACGAGCTTTTGTAAGAACAACGCCATCTGTAACCAAAAATGCAAATAATTTTTCCTTATTTTTGTAACACGGACAACCATACATTTTTTTCGTAGTTACATTAGGCCAATTCAGAATCTCTTTTTCTATTCTCTATCTGAGATTGTGCATTTTTTCTTCATTGTAATATTGCATATTGACACGCTATGAGAATTGGGTATAACTGCATAATAAAGACAGATGCAGAAGCCCTAAATAAGGAGCTCTGGTTGCTGTGTCGAATTCGTCCATAAAGCGTTCAGATGTTGCTAAGCAAGTCGGAGCCCCTATAGGGCTCCGTACGCGGGCGGTTCCCTTTGTGTAAAAACATCCCCATCAGGTAGGCCCGAGCTATAATAGTGCAGCGTGTTTCTCCTTCGTGATCTGTTTTTTCCTTGCGTACGCCTTATTACCTTACGTGCGCTACGTAATTTGGTGATACTATGGCCGACGAAAAGAAAAAAGAGAAGAGAATCGCCATGGAAGAACGAGAAGAACGACGCAGGTATCCCTTCGAGGCAATCGTTACGCCCAAGGTGCTCGAACGGGGGCGCCACTGGATCACCGTCCAGCTGAGGAACGTATCAACCGAGCCGCTGACCGACGTGAGCGCGACGCTGTATGCCTATAACACGCACGATCTCGACGTCTTGCCAAGCGGCTCTTTTCATTACGTGAAAGAGTTGCGCCCTCAAGACATGGCAGCGCTCAACTTTCACGTTTTTGCGAACCACACTGGATGGGTCTATCTGCACGTCACGGCGTACCGCTACGGTGCTTACGTGAGCTGGTACTCTCCCCATCATGAGGTTCGAATCACTGAAGATCCCGCCGAGATCCAGAGCTTTTTCGTGGATCGGCCCTACTGGGCGCTTGAAGAAACAATCGCGACGGCAACGGTCGTGCACGCCCACCGCAACGTGTCGGATCTACGGCTCGAAATCGCTGCAACTCCCCCGTCGAAATCCCACACGCTCATGGACGTGTTCGATATCGACTTCATCGCAGAAGGCGGCACGAAGCAATTCACAAGCGAGCTCAACGCGAGTGAAGAAGGCATGTACCACCTCACAGCGCGCCTTTTTCACGATCAGAAGCTCATTAGCAGCAAGCTGGCATCCTGCTACGTTACGCCCCTTGAGGAGTGAATCTGCTTCTCGTCGGTGGGGCTGCCGTTTGTGTAGGGTCGTGCCCAGCGGATGCTTGGGGGGAACTCCATCTTTCCTTTATTTGCTCGCA
>JBAULJ010000267.1:0-5678 GCA_049578125.1 Halobacteriota archaeon | reverse complement strand
GTACATAAACTACTGAGTTAATGTTGGTGAAAAAATGGCTAAGGAAATAAAATTTGGCATAGAGTTTGTCCCGAATATGCCGCCGAATCAGTGCGCTGACAGGGTGAAGCTGGCGGAAGATAACGGTTTTGAGTACGCGTGGATTACTGACCACTATAATAACCGAAATGTCTATCCAATGCTCACGCTCATATCACTGAAGACGTCGACGATACGACCCGGTACCGGCATCACAAATCCCTTCACGAGAAACCCCTTGTTGACTGCGAACGCGATAGCCACGATTGACGAATTGTCGGGCGGGCGTGTAAATCTAGGCATGGGTCCTGGAGACAAGGCGACGTTTGACCGCATGGGATTCGGGTTCCCGGCGCCAGCAATCTGGAATGGGAACTGGGACATCAAGAAACCCATGAGTGCAATTAAAGAGGCCAAACAAGTCGTTTACAAGCTGTTGGCCGGCGAAAGGGTTGATTTTGAAGGTGAAACGATAAAAGTCACCGGTGCAAAGCTTGACTTTACCGGACCGCAAAAGGACAAGGTACCCTTCTATATGGGTGCACAAGGTCCTGGCGCGCTTAAAACTGCTGGTGAAGTAGCTGATGGAGTGCTTATCAATGCGTCCAATCCGAGAGACTACAAAGCGGCGATGCCAAACATCGAAGAAGGAGTTGGAAAGAGTGGAAGGTCGATGGCCGACTTCGACGTAGGCGCATACACGGCGTTTTCTGTCGGGCCCGATTTGGCGAAGGCACGTAAATCAGCTAAGATCGTTGCTGGGTTCATTACTATGGGCTCACCGCCGCCTGTGCTCGAGCGACACGGTATTCCACTCGGTACAGCTAAAGCCATCGCTGATGCAATCGGCGCAGGTAAATGGGGTGATGTCGGCGCACTCGTTGATGACAACATGATCGATGCCTTCGTGATAGCAGGCGACGCAGATACCTGCAACAAGAAGATCGACGAGTTGCTCGACACAGGAGTGACGCAGGTTGTAGTTGGCAGCCCAACTGGTCCGGACGTTGAAGAAGCCATAAAGATTTGCGGAACGGACATTATCCCGTCGTTCGCGGGACGCTGTTAGTAACGAGAACGGTTTATCCGTAGACCAACCCCAACTTGCCTGGTAGGCAATTTGGGGCGTTATTCTTTTTTTTGTTTTTTTTGTGTAAGACTGCTGTAATTACGTTAAGGACGCAGCTACAAGGAGAGACGATCTGTGCAAATCGGAGTAGCTTAGGCACGTATCTTTAAGTCGTTTTAGAACAAGTATTAATCAAGCAGAAAAAGCGCGCTTCTTCATCATTTAGTTTTTGAAGGTTAGTTTTAAGCGGAACGCTTGATGTTGAACGTCGTCCCATGGTAGCTAGCGGCAGCCTCGAAGAACTTGTAGCAGCTTCACTCCATCCTAGCGTGAAAGATGTATTTATCAGCCGATTTGGTCCGCTTACAGAAGCGCAACGCTTGGCGATTCCAAGCGTCCTAGGGGGCAAAAACCTCCTTCTTATAGCTCCCACGGGAACAGGCAAGACAGAAGCAGCGATGCTCCCAGTGTTTAGCAAGCTTCTAGAAGTCCAGCAGCGAAACGGAATAAGTGTTCTCTACATAACCCCGCTTCGAGCGCTGAACCGGGATATGCTGGCGAGGCTTGAATGGTGGAGCAACAAGTTAGGGCTCTCGATCGGCGTTCGACACGGCGATACGACTAAGTCCGAGAGGCGGCGACAGGCTCTCCACCCTCCTGACCTGCTCATAACGACGCCTGAAAGTCTCCAAGCCATTCTCACGGGACGACGGCTGCGAGAGAATTTACAGTCCGTCAAGTTTATCATCATTGATGAAATCCACGACCTTGCGAGCTCAAAACGCGGGGCGCAGCTGGTTATAGGCCTCGAGCGCTTGGCAGACTTAGTCGGTGAGTTTCAGAGGATAGGCCTGTCTGCTACCGTTGGCAGCCCGCAGGAGATGGGAAACTTCCTTGTCGGGACCGGAAGAGCTGTCTCTGTTCTCGAGGTTTCTGCTTCGAGAATGTCAGATTTCTCAGTCACTCAGCCGGACATCACCAGCGCGGATGACGCCGCCGCTAGATCAAGAATGATTGCGCCAGAATTGGTAAGCCACGCTCGCGTTGTGCGCGACATCGTGGACGAGCACAAATCCACGCTCATCTTTGTCAACACACGACAAGCAGCTGAGGCGCTTGGGTCTCTTTTTCGCGGCACTGACGTCGGCGTCCATCACGGGTCGCTATCGAAAGAGGCACGCATCGAGGCAGAGAACGAGTTTAAAGCCGGTGTCAAAAGAGGCTTGATCTGCACCTCTTCCATGGAGCTTGGGATCGACATAGGGGACGTTGAACACGTTGTTCAGTACAATTCGCCACGCGAGGTGACGAGACTGCTACAGCGGGTAGGACGCGCGGGACATCGGATCGGAGAAGTAGCGGAGGGCACCATCATCGCCACTCACGCTGACGATATCATGGAGTCGTGGGTGATAACGCGTCGAGCGAGAGAAAACGCCATTGAACCTCTTTTTGTTGATTACCAAGCGTTGGACGTTCTTGCAAACCAGTTGTGTTTCATGACCTTGAACGGGGCGATACCCGCTAGCAGGGCGTTGAGAATTGTCAGAAAGGCTTACCCATATCGAAATTTAGCGCTTGACAAGTTTGTTCAGATTGTGAAGCTTCTGCAGCAACAACGGTTATTGAAAGTTGAACGTGAAGACACAGAGCCGCTCATAAAAAAGATGGGAAAAACGCGCCGGTATTGCTATGAGAACCTATCGATGATTCCTGACGAAAAAACCTATAGTATCTACGATACGATTAATGGGAAATGGATAGGGACTCTTGACGAGTCATTTGTGATTGCTTTTGCCGAGCCTGGAGCCGTGTTCGTCACGAAGGGAGAGATGTGGCGGATTCTGGAGATTGACGACGAACGGGTGAAGGTGGAACCCATAGACGGCTCTACAGGTGAAATCCCAAGCTGGGTAGGCGAGCAGATACCAGTGCCTTGCGAGGTTGCTGCTGACGTGGGGAAGCTGAGGGAGCAGATAGCTCACGCGTCCATCGTGACCGCAAGTCATAGTCTTCTACAGGATTATCATACGGATCCGCACACAGTGCGACGTGTTGTCGATCTCATCGCTCTACAAAAAGAATTCGCCATTCCAACCGATAAGAGGCTTGTTGTTGAAGTTGACGGGAAAACAGCGCTGATACACGCGTGCTTTGGCCACAAGATTAACGAGACGCTAGGCCGCGTTATCACCTCGTTGCTTGCTGCACGTTTAGGGGCCAGCGTCGCTATGGAGGTCAATCCATATTGGATACAACTTGAGCTCCCTAACGTTCTGAGTGCGGAGCTAGTTGCCGATCTGCTGCGACAAATGAGGCCAGAGTTTGTGCAGCCGTTGATTGAAATTACTTTAAAAAACAGCATGCTGCTGAAATGGAAGCTGGCACACGTTTCCCGCAAGTTTGGCGTAATTGAGCGGGATGTCGAATTTAAGTATCTAAATATCAACAGGCTCACGGAACTGTTGAAAGACACCCCCGTATACGAGGAAGCGATACGCGAGATCGTGAACGACAAGCTCGACCTTGAGCGCACTAGTGACCTGCTCAGGCGAGTGCAAGACGGCGACATAACGATTGTCACGTCGAAACTAAGCCCTCTAAGCAGACAACGGCATTACGGCACACGGGAGCTGCTCGTGACTGACAACGCAGATCGATCAATTCTCGCGGCGCTCAAAAACAGAATCATGAATGATCGCGTCATTCTTTTTTGTCTCACGTGCAAGAAATGGAAGTCGAAACGAAACGTGGCAAGCGTGCCTGAGCAGCCGCAATGTCCGATCTGCAGTTCAAAACTCATTGCAGCCCTTAAGCCTTGGGAAGACGAAGAGGTCGTCATCGTCACAAAGCCCGAGAATGTGAAGACAGCGGAAGATAAAGCACGGACAAAGCGCGTTTACAGAAATGCCAATCTAGTCCTTTCGCACGGGAAAAAAGGCGTTATAGCTTTAGCTTCGCGCGGGCTTGGTCCTGAAGCTGCTTCAAGAGTCATTAGAAAGGCGCGCGTAGATGAGGAAGGCTTCTACCGCGATATCTTGAGGCATGAGAGACATTACACGCTGACACGCAGGTTCTGGCACAATTAAAGCTACGTGCGGCCCGGGTTCGATCGCGCTTGCTTTTGCAGGAACGATCGGGGCCAAGTTTTGTCTGTCGTGCTACGACGTGGGATTGAGCTTTTAAACTGCCGATAGTCAGAGCCGCTATATGACGTTGTTATTGGAGCTCTCTGGCGTACGGCCGCCGATGCTTGCAATGCTCTGTGGCTCTTTTCGACTGTACGGAATTCGCTTTTTTGTGCATATATCCCGGTGCTGTCGCCGCTGGGCATTCCGACAGCGATAGTGGCTCGAAACTAGGGATGACAGGTTTATATACGACAGTCTCGATAGGGGAAAACATGAGCTATCTTACGGAGGCTTCGGAGCTAACAAAGCAGCGACTCGACATCATTCAGGAACTGCAAGACTTGCGCGGGAGCGAGGTTATTTGCTACGTTACGGGGGATCGCCCTACGAATGCCAATATCCCCGGCATGATCAGCCAAGTCTCACAAGATCACTTGCGTTTCGTTTATGATCATTTAGATCGTTTGGGGGAGATGGATCATTTGGACCTGTTCATTTACACTCGCGGCGGGGACGCTGATGTGCCGTGGCCAATGGTCAACTTTATTCGAGAGTTTGCGACCAAATTCTCGGCGCTTGTGCCCTACCACTGCCACAGCGCGGGAACTCTTATTTGCCTCGGGGCAGACGAAATACTGATGGGGACGGGTGGAACGCTTAGTTCGGTCGACCCCACTACTGCGAATCAATTCAATCCTCGCGATCCGTTGAATCCAGCAATTCCTCTTGGAATTAGCGTCGAAGACGTCACTGCGTATATCACTCTCGCTCGGGAAGCGGCGAAGATTAGCGAGCAAGATCACATAATTGAGGTCTTTAATGAGCTCTCGAAGCAAGTACATCCACTCGCGCTCGGAAACGTCTATCGACAACACACGCGTATCCGAATGTTGGCTACCAATCTGCTTAAGAGCCATATGAGGGGTGAAAAAAACGAGGCTAAAGTCACCCAGATAGTCGAAATAATGACCGAGAAACTGTACACGCACACGCATTTTATTAATAGGCGTGAAGCCCGGAAGGTTATCGGTTTGAACGTGCGCGACCCGGAACGCAAGGTCGAGAAACTAATGTGGGACCTTTTTCAAAACTACGCCGCTGACATGCAGTTGTACGAACCGTTTGACTTGAACATGTTCGTCGGCGATGAGACATACAAAGAAGGGGTCGCTAAAGGAGCATTCATAGAAAGCTCAGAAATGATGGACGTATGGGGATCCGTATTTGCCGTATCAAAAATTAAGGCAGTCCCGCCAAACCTGCCCGTGCCCATATCACCAGAGCGCATTCAGGCATTGCAAGGCCTGCCGTTCAAGATTGACGTTAATATTTTGAAGATGGGGTGGGAACGCGCATTGCGACAGAAACAGAGTTAACCCCCAGTTACGTTGCTCCATCTTTGAGCTGACGCAGCGCCGTTTGCAGCTTATAAATAAAAAAAAGCTTTGAAACACCGCTTC
>JBAULJ010000266.1:0-9835 GCA_049578125.1 Halobacteriota archaeon | reverse complement strand
GGGGAGAGCTAAAGTAACCCCTTTAAGGGGGGGTTAGTTATAGCAATTGTTTTCACGGTAAACGACGAAGAACGATGCGATGCTCTCGTCGCTCAACTTGTGAAAGCAGAAATAACAGTGATTGCCCACCTCGGGAAAAAAGGCAGAACACGCTAAGAGAAGAGGAGTCAAATCCGCTTGAGTCTTTTCTTTATTGCGTGAATTTCAAATGAATTTCAAAGAAAAGAACGTCGAGAAGCTACAAGAACTGAACGAGTGTTCTGTGGAATCCGAAAGCCACTAAAGTACAGAAGCTCCGAAAAGCAGGATAAGATACGTTCCCGCAAAGATCGCAATAAGTCCGAGCACCTTCAAGACGACATCCATCTTCGTGAGTTCCTCCCTGAGCACCCGAGGAAATCGATAGGATAGAATAGTCGCGAATAGTAACACGAAGAGCGGCTGTGTCGCACCGACAGAGCTTATCAGCGTGATAGGGCCGTGCGCAATCGCGTAATTGATGGCGAACACAGAGACGTATGCTACTGCCTGCTCAGCGACGAGTATGACGCCAATTTGTTTGCTTGTTATCTTATATGTTGTGATAAGTGAACTCCTAAAGGGCCTAAATGGGATAAACTGAAAGAAGGTTATGAACCCTGCGATTTGCACCCAAATAAAGATGGTATAAAAGTCCTGCATCGAAAACAAGTATTTCAAAGCGACGCTGTACAGCGCCAATAAGAACGACGCGAGGATCATCAGATAAAAAGCTAGTGAGATGCGAATTCCCTTGGTTAGTCTAATCGCGAACAGCGTCCCTCCAAGAACTAACAACCCGTATGCGACGTAATCCTGTGGTTTAAGTGCTTCGTGCAGAACAAGGCTAGAGAGGATCAACACGAATACGGGAGTTAGCTGAAGAAGGGGGATAACTCTCGACACCTCTTCAACCGTGAGTGCCTTGAAATAAGGCAAGGTGTAGTAGATGCGGACGAAGCCGACAAGAATTGTAAGCGCGAGTATTCCTAGCGGTAGCGGTGTTAAATGAAAGAAGGCAAGTGTTACTAGCGGCATGAGGCTTGTGGCACTTATCACTAGCACATAGACTAGCGGTGGTATTCTATAGTCGGAAATCAGGATCTTGTCAATGATGTTTACGCCAGAAATTAGTACTGACGACAGCAATGCAAAATAGAACCACTCTACTGCCATGGGGGGGTGCCTGTAGCCTCGTGTTAGCTTTTAAGCTACTTACGGTTTACGCGTTTCTTCCGCTCGAACGTCTTGCGAAGAATTGTTGAGAAGCTTATTAGCGAAAAAAAAGCCCAAAGGACGAGCTCGCGAGATCAATGCTTGTGCCTTTTTCGTTGTGATGATGCCCTTCGTGACTTGCCGCTTTCTGGAGCGAACTTTCTTAATTGTTCCACAGTCCCGAGAAATGTGCCATCTAAGAGGTACGCTTGCGCTTTTTCGAGCAATATAGCTCGGTTTGTAAAAAGTGGCCCCAGCAGCGTCTCATATGTGGCTTCGTTGAAAGCGATTCCCCCGACGAGCTCATTGAAAGCGGGCATGATGATGATGCGCGGGTTGTCATAGCGACTGAGTTCAGAACATCGTTTTCGAAATACCGCCTCAACAAAGCAGGCCCTGATCCAAACGGGCTTCGAACTTACGTAACCCAGCGGGTCAGCCAAGCGAATGATTGGATGGTTGTGCCCCATGACCACGTAACTACATCTCAACAACTCTGTCGAAGGCCACGTGTGACCGTGCACGAGCCCCACGCCGTTGATGCTGTAGCCTTTTGATGGATGGATTTCGATTCCAAAGCGCGTATCGCGAGGAATCAAATACTCGAGACCAGCATCGTGATTGCCTGGGAGGATGTCCACAGGTGCACATTCGGCTACCGATCGCAGAAAATGGGGGATGTCGTGTCGCTCAAGCGGTGATATTTTGGAGATTGAATGCTTCACGTCTCCCAAAAGAACGATACGTTGAGCCTTGACCGAGTCCAAATATCGCAGGGCCCGGTCAATGCGTCGCTCTACTTGAGACGGGATGTTTATGCCGGCTAGCGAAAGTTCGTATTCAATTCCGATATGTAAATCGGCCAATACGAGCGTGCTGCCAACAGTGAGCGCAGGCTCATTCACAATAGGTTGCGGTTCGGTAAAACCAGTGTAATTGCCACGCGGCAGATTCATGCGTGTTTTTTCATCTCTATACAAAGTCCTTTCTGGAGCTACATCAAAAAACGTGTGTTGTGCTATCGTTAGACGAAACCAACAAAAAGAGACACATAGATAAAACAAGCCTCAATTTAGACTACTGATAGCGCGAACGCTGAACCAGTCCGAGTCCTAAGCCTGAAACGAGGTGCGAATTGCGATGCTCGTTGCGCCGTTGCTCTGTCCAACCGTGACCCACACGGTGTCTTGTCCCATTGCGAATATGATTAAACCCCCAGTTTCGTTCGCGCTTATGAAGCTTCTGCTTATGTTGTACCCTCGTTCTTGCATTTGAGATTTGTAGAACTCGAGGACCTGTGTTGGGGTATCGTTCGTTTGGTAGGTTATGACTTGCCCTACTAACGGAACATTAGAGTACGACGTTCTGTTGGCGTTAGGATATTCTGGCACATTAAGTGGCCCTTTGCCAGATTGTGACGTGTTTCGCGTAAAATTTTCTATCTTGACGGTGCAGCCGGAGCACGCCAGAGCCAAACCCGCAACAATGAGGACTATCAAGACTGCCTTGAAAAGTTTCATTAGCACCTTCATTGCTGCGGTTTGAAATAAATCTTGTGGTGGTAGGGATTTGTCTACTGAACTGCCGCACGTTACCCCAAATCGCGTCGCTGCGCTCAGTAGCGCTCATGCCTACTTATTATTCCTTTGGATCAATGCCAAATCCAAAAGCTTTACCTTGGCAGTTGCGTATCTAGTGCGAGGTTAATCGCATGTTATCAACCATTCCTATAGATCTGGACGAGATTGACAAAGGAAACATCGACAAAGAAATCTTGCGAGCTGGTATTATTGCAGAGCTTGATGCAGTCAATCTTTACGAACAGATGGCTTCTCTGACCAAAAACGAAGCGATCCGAGCTAGCCTATTAGACATTGCCAAGGAAGAAAAAACCCACGTTGGCGAGTTCCAAGCTCTTCTCTTACAGCTAGATCAAGAACAAGCTGATGAGCTAGAGCGTGGGAAAAGAGAAATTGAGGAGATGGCAGGCAAATAACTGAGGGCAATAGCTCGCTGCAACCTGCAGACGCAGAGTAAGAATCAAAAGGACATACCGCCAAGCGTTAGCTGTCGAACGAAGCGTTCTAAAACAGGCGGCTTTCAAAGCAGAGCCCTTAGGTTTCGCTAACGTCAATCGCAAACGGTAAAGATGGTAGATGCAAATCTAGTTGCATTGTTGGCTCTTGCTATATTAGCAGCACTGTTGTCTATTTATTTGCTTAGAATAGACGACAACGTCGGACATCTTTTCATGCTCTTGGGTGTCGGCTTGTGCGTCATAGCGCTGCTCCCTTACGCGTTCAACACACCAAGTGACATCGGCACTATACTCATCATTCTTGGTGTCGGATGCCTAGGATGGGGTCTGACTTTAAGAAAAAAAAGATTCAGACCGCAAAAAAAACGCTCTTGGAAATTGTGAGCTCCTTTGCGAGGGGGCGTTACCCTGGGCATCAGCGCGTCCCTCAAAGCCGTGCTGGCACCTTTCAGTACGAACGCAGAGAGATCCACGCTTTTTTACTCCCAAACTTCAAACTCATTAAGTAAGGCTATCTTAGCATTTTGACGGGAGTTCAAGCTTTGGCAGCTTGGCGCGAAGCGATCTATTTGAAGGAAGGTCATAGTAGAGATCTTTGAGGGCGATCGGACGCTTAGGCTTTTGATTAAGAATCAAGTAAGCTTTATAGCGCTTCCTCGCAAATGTAACATGACAGTCAATTTTAGTTGCGTGTCATTGTTTTGAGATCTGTGTCTCAGTGTGGGTATTTAGATGGAACAACTCTTAAAACGCGCGCGAGAGTGCGCGCATGCGCTCGAGAAGCAAGACGAGGTCGTAATCGTTTCTCACGTCGACGCAGATGGGCTTGCGTCCGCAGGAATAATCTGCCGTGCGCTTGATAAGATTGAAAAAGGTTACGAAGTCAAGATCGTTAAGAAACTGGATCCATCTATTATCAAGGATGTTTCAAGCGCAGAAGCCGTCATATTCACGGACCTAGGAAGCGGAAGCCTAGATCTGATGGACGATCTAGGGCCGCTTTGCATAGTCGCAGACCATCATCAGCCAGTAGGTGAGTCTGAGACGGTACTTCACTTGAATCCGCATCTATTTGGTTTTAATGGGGCTACCGACTTAAGTGGAGCTGGGGCTACATATTTGATCGCGCGAGCCCTTGGAGAGAATGCGGAGCTTTCAGATTTGGCTGTGGTCGGCGCAGTAGGCGACCTACAGCACGTTAGAGAAGGGCGACTCCGAGGGGTCAACAGACTTATCCTCGACGAGGCTGAAAAACACGCAATCGTCGGAGTCGAAAAGGATTTGCAGGCTTTTGGCCGACAAACGCGACCCATTCATAAGCTCCTCGAATATACCTCGAACCCCTATATTCCCGGAATAACGGGAAACGGCGAGCAAGTTTTGGGGTTCTTAACGTCTTTGAACATTGAACTCCAAGAGAGGGGCAAATGGAAGAAATGGATTGATCTCAGCAGCGTCGAAAGGCGTACAATAATATCTGCCCTCATCCAACGATGCTTAATGCAAGGTATGCCCGCTGAAACAATCCAGAACCTCGTTGGCGAGGTGTACACCCTATTGAAAGAAGAACGCGGGACCGCCCTTCGCGATGCGTCGGAGTATTCTACGCTACTCAACGCTACCGCACGATACGGCTTCGAGAAGATCGGCGTTGCCGTTTGTTTGGGTGATCGAGCAGGTAGCTATAGAAAAGCAAACGAACTTCTGTTGATGCACCGAGAGAACTTGGTGCGAGGGCTCAACTACGTCAAACAGACGGGCGTGACAACGCTATCAAACTTGCAGTACTTCCACGCAGGAGATAATATACTCGAAACTATCGTTGGGATCGTTGCTGGAATGTGTAGGAATTTAGACGGCGTAAATCGACACTTGCCGATCGTAGGTTTGGCAAACTCTGACGAGGGAGTCAAAGTATCTGCTCGGGGGACCCAAAGTCTTGTTCAGCGCGGCTTGAACCTGGCAAGAGCTATGGGTGACGCTGCTCACTCAGTCGGAGGAGTGGGAGGCGGTCACGATATTGCCGCTGGGGCAACGATTCCTGAAGGGACTGAATCGGAATTCCTCAAGCATCTGAACAAACTGGTTGAACAACAGCTTTCGTAACGCATTTACAGGTTTTTTTGAGCTTTCTGCTGCGTTTTCCTGTAACTCGTTTTTATCTGTACCCCTGCTTTGAGAGACCACAACAAGAAAGGCCAATGCACCATCGTGAACCGTAGTTTGATAAATGCGCGTTGAAAGTCCAGCAAGATTTGAGAAAGAATGCGGTAAACGAATCGTTGGGTAGTCGTAACCTGCTTTCGAATGATGGCGTGAGATTTTGCTGCGGTGAATCTCCTGGAGTTCGTTTTTTAGCATAACCCCGCCAGCAATAAGTTCCGAATAGTGTTCAGCGGCTAACATAGTGGGAGACTGGATAGGTGCTGGTCACTTAATCGTTTTGGTTAGTCGTGCGACTGGATTTTGAGAATAAAGATTGCCATTTTGGCCTGCTTTTTGCCTTGATACTGGAAGTTTATACAAAAAGGCTAATTTTAGCTGAAAAAGCGTCGAATCTTTCTTTTTTTATATAATATTTTTAATATTAACAGAGTTAAAACTCATTCACTGGGGTCACTAAGCATCTTTTAAAAATATTAATAGGTGACATTTGCAAAGGTAACTGAAGTGAGAGTTAAAGCTAATAGCATCCACCTCTTTAGGCGAGCACCCTTCGAACGCAATTTATGAAACATTATGATATTTTTTATCAGGGCCGTTGCAATAAAAAGAAGCAATCTAATTTATTATCGACACTGCAACAAGCTAAGAGATATCCAAAGGCATTTCAGAAAAACCTGGCATGCTTCCTTGCTATCTTGAACAACAACATACTGCGTTGCTAGTCAAGAATTTGTCTTTTCGCCGGAGCAGCATCGCGTAACCTTCTCCTTATACATTTAACCCGAAGAAAGGGGAGGTTGCGCAAGTCAAAGGGTACATATTCTAAATATAATCCCGTTTTTCACTAGCAACGCTAGAGCGAAAACATTTAGCCAAAGAAAACCACTTAAAATAAATTTCAAAAGCCTATGTTCTTGCGATAGATATTGCACGATTTTTTGCGGAAAACTGAGCAAGGCTTTTTTATAGCACTATTTCCTGGCCCGCAGGCTGTTATGAGCCCCTCATTATCATTTCATGTATTTTCTTGAGAAAACAGCGATGAATGCCGCCCATAGAAATGTCCCGATAACAGTCTCGACACCAGCAACCCATTCTGCGACGCCAGTCAGTTCCCGTGATATAGCGAAACCCGGAACAAATGCACCTACAAAACCCAAGCCTATATTCGCAATTTCCCCGGACGATAGCCCTAACAGAATTCCACTAATAAGAGCCGCCAGCAGCCACGTTGCGGCAAGCCGCGAAGGATATGCCCCATATCCCATCGTGTATTGGATCAGGAGTTTTTCCAAGGCTCGTATGGGCTGAGTTTTCTGTCTCCGCCTCGCTTTCATCTCCTGGTAGAAGTAGTAGTTAGCTTCTTCTTTCGCTCCCCTACGCTCACAATTTTGCTTCGCCGCTCTACATGCTGATTCTTTAGCAGCGTCAAGATTGAAAGTTGCATTTCTAAAGCTTAGCGAGCCAGGTATCGCTGCAAAATCAAATGATGCTTCCCCTTCGAACTTTGCTCCATCAAACCAACATTCTCCCGCAACTGAAGCCCCTGTGAATGTGGCACGCCCTCTCACTGTAGCATTTTCAAATGCAAGGCAAGTTCCTATTTTAGCTGCTGCAAACCAAACATCATCCTTTATCAGAGAATTTCGAAACGTAACGCCATTTTTTACCGTAGCCTGTTCGAAATTAATTGCGTCGCCTATATTCGCACCAGCAAAAAAAGCGCCGCGTTTTAGGTTGGCCGCTTCAAAGAAAACCGCTCCACCGATAATGGCTTCACCGAAAAGAACCTCTCCTTCTATTGTAGCCGACGAAAAAAGAGCATGTTCTTTTATCACAGCATCATCGAACTGAGCATCCCCCTTGATAGTGGCTTCGTAAAAATCTAAATTTATGATATTTCTTTTTCCTATCCAGATGCCGTATACCTTTGATGAGTTGATGTCGTAAATTTTGGCACCTCGAAAGTTGAAGTTGCCTTCAGCGACGCGTCGTTGAGTTTCTTTCCGTTTCAGGCGCTGTATCACATCAAATTCGGCTTCGCGTTCTGACGGAAAATCAAGATGAAGGATGCACCAAGAGGAATTTGAATACATGCGCTCTTCGCACCCGTCATATATGCAAATAGTCATCCTCACCCCCAATGCTTAAGTTGTAAGCAAATACTATGTCAAGTTAGTTGTGATTTTGGACTTTTTTTGCGAAATAAGATCAAACGGATCTACGATGTGTTGAACAATCTTTCTGAAAATGTATCAACCGAAAGGTCGCACCTCAGGAACATAGATGTAACTAATTGAGCTGCGCAATTGCTAAAAGAGTTTCCTTGGAGAGGCAAATTGGCTCTTACTCAGTAAAATCATCTGTGTCAAAGATAATAAAGAAGTAGAGTCGTTAGCACTCGCTATATAAACTCACTCTATTCTTGGTCTTCATCGTAATACTCAGTAGCTCGCTCTCCCCAGCCGTATGGATCTTTATCCCAATAGTCCGCGTACGTCTGAACTTCGTAGAATCCGTCAGGAACACCGCCAAAACGGGAGGGTGCAAATCTCTCGCCGAGTTCGGTGCCTTTCATCCAAAACTCGTCAACAAAACCGTCTCGTATATACTCCTTGACGTGCGGGAACCCGTAATCACGAGAAAAGCCATTCTCACATGGCCTTAGATGGGTAATTTGCAGTTTGATTTCACTATAGTAGACGTACTCCCTCTGCAAGCTGATTCCTGTAAAAGCACTTGAGCCGTCTTCCCTAATAGTCCACTTGTACGTTATACTAACCGGCATACTAAGTGCGATACGATGTCTGACTTTTTCGAATGCGTTAATACAAACAGGAATGAGTGAGTATCGCCTATCCTCGCCGAAATATATCTTTTTTCCCTGATCCGCCTCCTGAGACGGGAGCCCTTGTGGCCACAGATATGCTCTGAAACGATTGGCTGCTTCCTTGCAATCCGTGTACAACAATATGTGTAGACTACGGGCCATCTGTTGCCCTTGCACGATATCGCTCTTAGACACGTCTTTTTGCGACGTTTCCTTGATCGACAACAGATTATCCTCAGTCGAATCCGTGGGGCGAGCTAAATGTCTAATTGACCACACAGCAGCCGCCGCCTCTAGTGATCCATGAGTCCAGTCTGAAAAAAGCCCTGGATGTGCTTGGGGTTCTTTGCGGTCCTTTTTTCCAGGGCGCCCTGGCCCTCTATTAAGAGGCTTGGTGTACTTGAGAGGTTTAGGGATAAGCCCCTCCTTGTTGGATGCCCAGCGTCGAAGCGTCGAGCTAGGTACGTCGGCCCCTAACTCCAATAATCGCGCTCGCAATTCTTCGGGTTGCATAGTATTGATTTCTCATGGTTTTCATTGATCTTAAGCGCTTTGAATTGAAATAAAATCTCTAGAAGGGGGCTTTCAGATTAAGTTTCTTATATTTACGCTCATACACATAGAAATTTAAGCAATTTGTGAGCATAATGAGCAAATCATCTTACTTTTTAGAAAAGGCTGCGCCATTCATTTGAGCTTAAACGCGCATTGAAGTCTTGGATTTCGTGATAAACAAATGTAATCTTAAAGGCTAGGGTTTTTCAAGACATATGGTATGTCGGTGATAAAATTGAACATTTCGCTAAGAGTAAATTCTTTCGGAACGGAAGCAATACCCAGTTCGACTCGGCGACTAGCGATCACTGGTTTTTCCAGCGGTATGCTGCGCTCTAGTCTGGCCGCATATCTTGATAGAAGACTTCAAAAACTGAAAAATACCGATGTAAACAAACACCTCGATCTAGTTGACCAGCGACTGATCCGAGTAGCGCTAAAGCGGTTGCCGACGGCATCGGCGTTGAAAGTGACACGCGAGCGCGACTCAAATGAACAACAAGCCGTCGCTTAATACCAGTACAATCCCAGAAGTGCTTAAATCGCGTTCTCAGTGGGTAGCGTGGAGATGGGAAACGAAGGGCGATGGGCAGACAACTAAACCACCCTACAATATCAAAACAGGCCAGCTTGCCTCATCTACTGACTCAATGACCTGGGCGCCGTTCCACGAAGCCGTCGCAGCACTTGAGAACGGATTTGATGGAATCGGCTATGTGCTAACCGCCAGCGATGAAATAGTTTTCATTGACATTGATCATGCTGTTGATCCTGATACGGGCAAGCTTACCGACGAGGCCCAAGAAGTAGTAGATCGCTTCGATACATACACAGAGGTTTCAGTTGGTGGCGGTGGCTTACATATCCTTTGCAGAGGTACAATCGCGGGTAAAGGACGCAAGAAAGGCGACTTTGAGATTTACAATGATAAACGCTTCTTCACCGTCTCAGGATCGCATCTGAAGGGAACCCCAGGAGAAATCCTGCCAAGGCAGGACGCAATAGATGGATTC
>JBAULJ010000265.1:0-2976 GCA_049578125.1 Halobacteriota archaeon | reverse complement strand
CCACCAATCGTATATCCTGATGTTGCGCCTTGGAAGAAGCCGAACTCTTGCATTTCACCTTTCTGTAACAAGTTGTCAAGCGCTGCGAACATCATCTCATTAAGCTTTGCAACTTCAGTCGGGTCGGTCGGCCACGGCGCTACCAAAAACCGTACTGTCAGTAGAAGAGAACGCTTAAGCTACATTGATTCTTTCTTACATGGCTGGTTAATTTGTTTTTCGACCAAATACGCCGTCACAGTACGAAGCATCGTTTTTAGTCGTCTCAGGTTAAGGTGCAATCAAAGACTGTACCGGCGCCAGCTTTAAGGCTAGAAATATGGTTAAGAAGTTGGCTGTGCTCATCACGCTTGTTATGGTCGCTTTCTGTCCCTAGCTGGCTGCATTAAGATTATCGAAAGAAAAAACAATGATACTGAGCCGCACTATCCTACGCTCACAAAAGAGGCGTCGTCTACCAATGCGATGGTCATTATCACGTATCCAAAGAGCATCTATCCGCTCAAAGTGAGCAGCAGCAATGGGGATAGGTGGAGATGGAGCTGGAAAATACAATTTACTGAGGTCAATGGGACAGCAGTGACCCTAAACGGCATGAATCATTTCATCTCGTCTGCTGGCGTTTCATATGGAGCCCTTGGACAGGAAGCAGGATTCTCCAACGTAACGGTGGCTGGAAAAGGGGGATATCAGCACGAGAGCTGGATGGAAGCCCCCATCAACTCACCGCTATGCGGGAATTAGTTTTCGAGTGCTGGGGTACCGACCAATATGGCCAACCCCTGTACACGCTTGAATCTAACACGACTCGAACACTTGAATTAAGAGAGCCTATTGCTTTTGAAGTTACGATCTGGCCTCCGCAAGTGTAGGTGGCTGAGATTGAGGCGGGCCATAGCTGTCGCATTCACAGCACCAATTTAAGCTCTGTTATGCCTCCTGTATAATTCACCGTATCGCGCATCGTGGCATACGGGGCGCACTTCATTCACCTCCGTGCACATTCCTGCTTGCGACCGCTCTATCAAGGGATAAATTAATTAGTGAGCGTTTTCATTTTGCCTTCAGGCTTGCTGATGGGTGTGTAAGGATGATTTCATCCACGGATGCGTGTTCCGCGAGGCATACCTTAACGTGCCAACGCGCCCGGACGGCGGAGACCTGTTGAAGAAAGAATAGCCGCGATTCTTTCGCAGAACGCCTGTGCGAGTCGGCTGGAAAAGACCTCATGGGAAGGGGAGCCGTGAAGAACATCATTGAAACGTTCAATCTTACGAAGGTGTACAACGGCAAGATCCGCGCGGTCGATGACCTCAGCATCGCGATCAAGGAAGGCGAAATATTCGGGCTGCTCGGGCCCAACGGCGCGGGCAAGACCACCACCATTCGCATGCTCGTCACCTTGACGAGGCCCACCTCGGGTCGTGCGCTCATCGACGGGTTGGACTTGGCCAAAGACGCGCGCAGGGTGCGCGAGATAATCGGTTACTCTTCCCAGGAAGCGGGGGTCGACGAGAACGCCACGGGTCGCGAGTACCTGGGGCTCTTTGGGAGCTACTATCACCTCGATGCTCAAACGATCAAGCACCGGGCCGATGAGGTGCTTGAGCTCGTGGAGTTAACGGATGCGGCAGACCGGTTAGTGGGCACCTACTCAGGTGGCATGCGGAAACGTCTGGAAATTGCGACCGCCCTCATTAACCAGCCGAAGCTGCTCATTTTCGATGAACCGACGCTCGGGTTAGACGTCCAGACGCGCCTTCGCGTGTGGGAATACATCCGCCAACTCAAAAAAGAAGACACGACTATTCTAATGACCACGCATTACCTGGAGGAGACCGACAAGCTCTGCGACCGTCTTGCCATCATCGATCACGGGAAGATCGTCGCTCTAGGAACGCCCGACGAACTGAAAGGCGAGATCCGCGGCGACGTGGTCGCCCTTACCCTGCCCCTTCAGGAGCCTGAGCAACAGGCAAAGACCATTGAGCAAGCGAAACAGCTCCTCACGCCGCAATCGTTTGTCAAGGACGTCCTGGCGACGAGCGACGGACTCAACGTCTACGTCGATGAAGGGAGCTCCGCGGTGCCTCCGATCCTGCTCGTACTCGACGGGGCGGGGGTGAAGGTGGAGGGTATCACCCTCACTCGCCCATCACTGGACGATGTCTTCATCAAGTACACAGGCCGAACGCTCCGCGAGGAGAAGGGGACGGCGCGCGGTTCGCTTGGCGGCGTAAGACCGCGAGGTGGGAGGTGAAAAGAATGCCGATTATCAGGGACACGTGGTCCTCGCTGCTGAGGCTGCTGCGCACCTTCACGCGTTCTCCCTTTTATGCTTTTATTTACCTGATCCAACCGCTGATATGGCTCTTGCTCTTCACGCAGATTTTCAAAAGCGTGACGGCCCTGCCGGATTTTCCCACAAGTAGCTACTTGCAGTTCTTCGCGCCAGGCCTCATTGTGACGCTCGCGGTTTTTAACTCGAATTTTACGGGCTTTGCGCTGTTGAACGACATCAATTCTGGCGTCCTTGAAAAGGTGCTCGTGACGCCGGTCAACCGGTACTCGCTCATCCTGGGCACGGTGCTCTATGTGGCGGTGACGGGGGTGTTGCAGGTGGCGGTCGTATTAATTATCTCGCTTGCCCTTGGTGCGACTGTGGCGACCGGCGTCGGCGGCATCCTAGTGACGATCGTCCGTCAGCCTCTTGGGGATCGGTCTGACCAGTCTCCTCGGTGCGCTGGCACTCCGCGCGAAGAGGGTTGAGCCGCTGATATTCGTCTCCAATTTGATAACGCTGCCGCTGATTTTCCTGTCGAGCGCACTGATCCCGGCGAATCTGACCCCTGACTGGGTGCAGACCGCCATGAAGTTTAATCCCGTCAACTACGCGGTACTCGCGGTGCGGCCGCTCTTCCTCAGCGGCTATGACTGGAATGCGATTGGGGTCGGGCTGGTCATACTTGGCGCGTG
>JBAULJ010000264.1:0-3698 GCA_049578125.1 Halobacteriota archaeon | reverse complement strand
ACCCTAGACACGTCGGTAGGGGAGGGATCGTGAATCTGCACGTATTGGAACGAGCGCTAGACGACGAGTCTACTGAAGTCCGTGTTGCGGCCCAAAACCTTTTCGGAAGCGTCGCGCGTGCGATACTGCTGGGATACGATAAGGAGGGGTTTGAGGAGACGATTCACGAACTGGGCGAGGAACTTAACAAGTCACTGTCTGCGCCGCTTTCTGGCGCTTATTCTGCCTTTGTCCAGTTGGAAAGGGACTCCCTTCACGTAGGTCACCTCTCTATGAAAAAAAAGAGGCTGCGCACCAGTGCTCAGCTGTGTATTGTAACGAAGGCCGCTTATGAGATGCTCAACGCGATCGCTTCAGCGTATCTTTTGCGCCATCCGCTCTTGCTGATGGGTCCGACGTCTACCGGAAAAAGCTTCCTGATAAAGTGGCTAGCAGAGACGCTAGGCTACGAACATATCTCCTACACGCTCAATCCCTACGTTTCTAAGTCAGAACTCATAGGTGGCGTAAAGCCAAACAACCAAGGAACCTTTGTCTGGCAGGATGGAATCGTCCTCAAAGCAGCCAAACGTGGCACTTGGCTTGTTCTTGAGGAGCTGAACCTTGCGACTTCTGAAGTCCTCGAGATACTGAATGACTATCTGATTACCGGTAAGTTTGTGTTTTCAGAGAATGGCGATCAACGCCTTGTCGAGCCGTCGAGCGAATTCCGGCTGTTTGCCACGGCGAACCCGTTAAGTTACGCGCAACGGGAACGACTTTCACAGGTGTTTGTTTCGAGATTCAAAGTGCAGTATCAGAGGGAACTGAGCGAAGAAGATCTGATTGAGATTCTAAGCGGGTTGTTTGGGATTCCCGCTCATTTGGCGTATTCTATCGCGTTTTTTCACGTCACTGTGCAGGAACAAGCGGACTCGAAAGTCATCGGCAAGGAGGAAAAAGAACCCTACATCTTCAGTCTACGAGATTTGCTGCGGCTCGGAAGGCGATTGTCGCCCGCCATAAAGACGAATGTGCCTGAACCCGCACTTCTGCGTCTCCTTGGCAAAGAATTGACCAACGTCTACGTGGCTCGTGTGCGAAGCCGTGACGAACGGGAAGCTTTGAGTAAACTCATTGATACCATCTTCGGCATCACTGACAGCAGCAGCAATGACGATGTGCTCACCACGGTTTCTGAACAGCTCGAGCAGCTCCTGGCCGACTTGCCGGTCACTCGGGGCCATTACTTCATTCCTGGTCAAGAGGCTAGAATCGTGCCGACCGAAACGCAGCGGCACACTCTTGCGAGTGTGCTCAAAGCCCTAGTCTTCGATGAGCCGGTTCTTTTAGTTGGCTATCCAGCTTCAGGCAAAACGACGTTGATACGCTACGTCGCACGAGAGAAGAAAACGGACCTCTACTACGTCAACCTTTCATCAGATTCGGGCCTCGAGGAGCTCTTGGGTGGCTTTGCACAAGACCGGAGCGGCAAATGGCGGTACAAGCGAGGCCTCCTCTTTAAAGCTGCTAAGAAGGGTGCGTGGCTTTTGATCGACGAAGCGAACCTTAACCCTCTCTCTGAATACCTCAACACGTTACTTGACTTCGGTTATATCACTGACGAAGAGGGAACCATCTTTGAACTACATCCCAACTTCAGGTTGTTCTTTTCCATCAATCCGCCTAAGATCCACCCATCGAGAAACGTGCTCTCTCCGGCCCTGCGCACCCGATTCAATGAGATATGGATCGAGGAGATAACCGATGTTGCAGAGTTATCCCGATTGGTGGATACTTGGAAGCGCGCTCGACCCTCGATGTAAGAATCGAATGTACGTATTTCACGAATAGCTTCAATAGTACTAATTCTGACTCGTTCGTGAGAGAAAGGTCTGAGTTTATGCAGGTTTTCATTTTGCTCTAAACCCCACGTGCACGCGCGCTTATCCTAAAAATAAGCTCTTTTTTGCCGTTATCTGTGACAGAGTCCGCAGGTGCGCCATACGGCTTCGAGAATCCTTAAGTAGGTGCCTACTCACTTTTCTGCAATGACTGAAATTGCGCTCATCTGGGATCGCCCGCTTCTTTTTGAGAAGTTGTTTGTTGAATATGAATTTGCATATGAGCGCGTCTCGCCGCTACAGATTGGGAGCGCATACTCTCCGAAATTCAAGGTGGCGATACTTCCCGTTGGCTTTGGAAATCCGGCTTATAGTACGGTCGCGAAATCAGTGAGAAGCCTGGGAACGCCACTTCAGCAGTTTGTGCGGAAGGGAGGAACATTGGTAGCGTTTAGCCCCTACGTCGACGACTACGACTTCGTATGGCTCAAGCTACCGCACAAGTTTAGGCTCCTCGTGAGCGATAGACCCATAGAAATATGCGTCAGAAGGCAGCATCCCGCCGCATGCATCCTGGACGTGCTTGAGGCCCATACCGACGGCTGCTTCACGGGAGTAAACGAGGACGACGTGATATTGCAGTCAGAAGACGGCGCTGTGTTGACAGTGACAACGATGGGTCAAGGGCGCATCATACTGTCAGCCATTCACGAGTTTCCCGCACGACGATTCATCGCATGGACTCTCGATGTGGCACAAACGTGAGATGCGAGGGAGAGCGCCGCGGCTAACGACGCCGTCTGCGGGCGAGTAGGAGTCCGGAGCTTGCGATGACTGCGAAAACGACCGCGACGGCTAATGCGAGCCAAATTAAAAGTTCTTCGCTGCTAACGACGTTAATGTGATCATTGACCGTGCCGCCGTGCGCCATCTCCTCCGAGATGACTCTCTGGTTCGAGGCAGTTGACGTGTGGACGATACGTAAAGCTGAAGTATCGTGCACAATGGTTGCACTTGATGAGTCGTTGATAGCCACGCGCCCGCTATTGCCACCCGTGTACGTATAGAAAAGTTTGTTCGGAACGTCAGCCGCGTCTGCGCCGACAGCCTCGCGCACGTGATGATCGTCCACAAAGCCTAACGTTTTTTGTGGTTCATACGGCACCCATCCCAAGTCCGGATAGTACACCTCGATCCAAGAATGCGCTCCGGCGTCCCAACGATATCCATACGTCGTCACGTAGCCATTCATCGTTATCTCGCCGTCGACTAGATAGCCGCTTACATAGCGAGCTGGTATACCGACGCTCCGCAGCAGTGCCAGCGAGAGGTGAGCATAGTTCTCGCACGTTCCTCGCCGGTTGTGGAACGTCCAAGATGCGTCGTGACTCGCCACGTTCGCGTCGTATTTGAGGTTATCACTGACCCAGAGCATAAGGGACGCTACCGCTGCGCTCTCATAGCGCGTGTTATTTGTGATGGCTTTGGCGGTGTTCTTGATCTCACGGTCGTCAGACTGGACGTATTTCGAGGCTGACAAATATTTGCTTGCGCCCTCATTGGAAGCAGGGAGCTTGACTGGCAACTGCGATTCTGAATTCAATCCGTCGACGTGCACGTCGATCTTCAAGTCGGCGTCTATTGTGTAATTCAACCTCGGTGGCGGGTTGATCCACGTCGCGCTGATTCCTCCACTAGTCGGCACGACTTCATCAGGTCTCTTGCTGTACGAAATGCGAAAGGACTGCATTTCCAGCGAGTATCCGAAGAGCGTGGCATTCAGCGCGCCGGGGAGCTCCACCACCAGCTTCTGAGTTCCGTCAGGTGCACTGACCTCCCGCGTCTGAACGTAGTGCACGGAACTCGCCATAGTGC
>JBAULJ010000263.1:0-2189 GCA_049578125.1 Halobacteriota archaeon | reverse complement strand
CAACGATCCTGCCATCGAGGTCAAAGTAGAAGACGAAGGAACCACGGTCTCCGTTGATATAGTAGAGCCGGAAAGACTCGGCCAGCTGGTTCAACAGTTTCGAGACCTAATGGCGTGAGCGCAGCGATGCGAGCGATGCTATGATCAATAACGCACTTGCGGCGCTAAAGGCCTTCGGCGCTGCCGCGCGAGCGCTGGATGATGAGGGTTTAACCATCGAAATACGCAATCGAGGCAACCCCGCCGTTGCCGTTGGGCGCAACGCACACTCACTCGTGCTGGACAAGGTCTATGGCCCAATAAAAGTGAGAAGCTTCAAAGAAGTCGTCGAATTGGTAGGGAAACTGGCGGCTGGAACATAGGAGGACGTGTCACGAGATTAAGTGCTTTTTTGGTGTATTTCCTCGGCGCACTACTCGTAATCGTAGGGGTTTTCGTGCTTCTTTCGCAGCTGGGGATCCTTGGGCTCCTCCTCAGTACTCTTAATATTCCCGTGATAGTGCTGTTTGCACTCGTTCTTATCGTCGTCGGAATCGTTTTGATTCGGGGCGCAACACTGATCAGCTACAGCCCCAATCACCAAAGAAAAGATCGTAATGAGCTAGACTATAAGGATTTTACCTACGAAGATCAAGATTCTTGGGATCACAGCAAGAAGTACTGAGCGCCCGGTTTCTGCGCGTTTCATGGCGCGTTTATGGCGGTTTCGTAGTACCTAATCTTGTCATTGATTACGCGCTCAAATTTTTTATACTCGCGTATTACGCCGATCCACATAAGCCCGTAGCACAGGGCAATCGAAAGAAGAAGCGTTCCGCCGGCTAGTACGTAGTTGTTGCTTCGCACTAGCAGCGCGTTGCCGTTCAGGTATTGTGCGGTCATTAAGACATAAACGGTAAGCAGGATACCTGCCACGCCGCCCCACATCGATTTTATGTGCCATATGTGGCGTTCGTGGCGTTTTTCCATTTTTCGAAGATCGAGCTCAAGAATTCGGCTGTACACGTCGCTCTTGTTGACGTCGACATATCGATCGTGCGTGCGCTGCGTGCTTACATCCTCCTTGTGGTATAGTAGATGCCAACCATGAGCCCCACTGCGATAATCCCGACTATTGCTGCGCCTATCAGTGTGGGATCGGGACCGCCACCTCCCGTTTGATTCGCTGAAGCCGTCGGACTTACCGTCGGCGATGGCGTCGGACTTACCGTCGGCGATGGCGTCGGACTTGCCGCTGAATTTGTTTGTGCTAGGGCGATTTGTTGTCCCTGCGAACAAAGCACTGTTGACGAAGCTATTGTCACAGAAATTAGCAAAAACAGCACTACAACGCGTGAGATAAGAATTCTAGGCCCTCCTGTGCTTAATGACAACCATGGATTGCTAACTTGAATATAAATAAGTTTTCTGCATCGGCGCACAAAAACTGCTGAGCACGGGCCGTGTTAAACAGAAAAACTGCGCCTAGAGAAAACGCTTGCTACGATTTAGAGTTAGCTCTGTTTGCTTGACCTGCAAATCGCCGGCGACGGAGTCTGTCCTACTAAAGCACGCGTGAGTGCACAGAGCTTAATGAAGTCAGTCCTGTTTTGACACGTGATCCTTTCTCAATTCTTCTCGCGTGAAGCTCACCATTTCCATAGTGAGCGGTTCGATGTGCACGATCTTCTCTCCCTGTAGATTTGCCGATTTCAAAAACTCATCGAGAAGAGCGAATGGAACGAGATACGCGTTCCTTCTTATAAGAACGGATTGGGGATCGTCAATGCGTTTAACGACTAGATAGATGAAGCTCGAGTACGCGTCGAATGCATCTTCTGTCACCGTAGAAAAATAGCAGTCAAACACGAATCCGTTCTCAGTCGTCACTCTGTCCATTCCTTCGCCGGCGGTGAATTTGATCGCCATATCGCCTCACTTCACAGTTGCTGCGCGCTAAGGCACTTAACAGTCTGAGAAATCTTAAACCTTGCCCAGGATTACCTTGCTGGCTCAGTGAGCGACGCAAAGTCAGACACAAATTCAGCTTGAGGCTTGGCTTGGAACGCTTCAAGTGCACTTATGCCGCTCCGATGTGCAAAAAAAGCTCAACTTGCTAAGGAGCGGCTAAATTGCGTTTATTTTTTTTCGATAGCTTTAATTTGTGGAAACATATGCTTGTAGTATGGATCGAGAGGTTGTCGTCTCTG
>JBAULJ010000262.1:0-5930 GCA_049578125.1 Halobacteriota archaeon | reverse complement strand
ACCGCCCGACGATTTCGCTGGCAATGGGCCAAAATTCCGCTTGCGATGCCTCGAGACATTCGCAGACCAATAGCGCTCGGTTAATTCCCTCAAGTGCGAACCCCGTTAGGAAATCTTTGTCCTTTTTGAGATTGATCACGCTGCTGAGATCCCAGGTAATTTGAAAGCGGTTTTCCGGGGTGTCCAATGAGACTTCCATCACGGTTCTCAGCGCCCTGTCATGATCGATTTCCAATAAAGCATCCCAAAACTCGTGCTGATCTTCACGCAGTGGATTCCAGGAACGATCGTAATCAGTTTGCTTTAGCAAGTAAGCTAGAAGCTTGAAACCTTGTTCTTTATTCACCTGTGTCAGATTAGCTGCTACGCTGTCATAATGATAGTAATCGTCCGTTGTCTTAGCCGAAGGTGCGGCTAATGCTTGGCAGATAAATACCTCAAGCCGCTTACCAATCGGCCGCTTCGCAAGTAACCATGTATGGATAAGATCAACAGCACTAGAGGCATCTTCGAGGTCTGACCCTGCAATTGCTTCTAACAGACGTAAAAAGGCACGCGAGCTCAACGGTTCGATAAAGGTGACTGTAAGTGCATGCCTCGCGTTGGCTGAACTGAGCTGATTTTTACTTATTAGTTGTTCAATGAACTTTACGTGAGCCAGATGTTTAAACCTCGAGCCCGACCCCTGGCAGCGCGACCTCCTCAACGCAACAGACGAGCACATCATCCTCAACTGCTCACGGCAGTCCGGGAAATCGACCATCGTCGCCGTTCTCGCGCTCCATCATGCACTCACCAATCCCGAGGCACTCGTGCTTATCCTTTCCCCGTCACAGCGGCAGTCAGGAGAGCTCTTGAGAAAGATCACCGCTTTTTATCGCGAGCTTGGCAGGCCGGGTGGCAGCGAGGCCGACTCAGCTAACACGCTCGAACTCAGAAACGGCAGCCGCATCGTCGCACTGCCCGGGTCAGAGTCGACCACACGGGGCTTCAGCGGACCGTCTTTGGTGCTCCTTGACGAAGCCGCGCAGGTTTCTGAAGAGCTCTACCACGCAGTGAGGCCCATGCTCGCCGTTTCACGGGGGAGACTGATCCTCCTCAGCACGCCATACGGCAAACAGGGAATATTTTGGCACGCGTGGGACCAAGGGCCGGACTGGAAGCGGGTCAAGGTGACGGCCGACCAATGCCCGCGCATCTCAAAGGACTTTTTGCGGAAGGAACGGCGCGCCATTGGCGAGTGGTCGTTTGCCCAGGAGTACTGTTGTGAGTTTAGGCAGGATCACGACGCCCTCTTCAAGGAAGGGTGGATACGCTATTATGACCCCGATCGTCTCCCTGATATGGATACGATCATCCAGTCGTGGGACACCGCACAGACGAAGGGCGCGACGTCAGACTATGTCGTAGGGCAGGTTTGGGGTCGCAAAGGCGCCGACTTCTACTTGCTTGACCAGGTGGGGGGCCGACTTGATTTTGACGAGACGGTGCAGGCCATACGCGACCTCTCAGCAAAATGGCCCGAGTCGACGGCAAAGATCGTTGAGGCACAGATGCTCGGCGCCGCGCTCTCCTCACACCTGAAACACGAGATAGCGGGCCTGATCCCCATAACCGTGAAAGACTCAAAAGCGCTCAGAGCGCTCAATTGCGTGCCCGTATGGCAGTCTGCGAACGTCTATCTGCCCCCACCAGACGACGGCACGTATGCGTGGATGCACGAATACGTCCAGGAACTACTCAGTTTCCCCAGCGCCGCGCACGACGATCAGGTCGACGCGACGACGCAGGCGTTGAATCAGCTACGAGGAACGTTATTTCCTGAATCCAAAGAGTGTGTGGTTCCTGCCGAGCAGGCAAAGCTGTCACGCGAGGGATACTACTTCATAGGGTGGATCCCCGCACGCGCCGATGACAAGAGCACGCTTTTAGTCTACGACTTGACCGAGAATGCTGTCGTTCGTTTCGAACGCACGCCCGCAGAGCCTATCGAGCATCAGATTACGCGCGTGTTTGAGACGTCGGTTACCTTCGACAACGCGGTGGTGCGGGCCATCGACGGCTACGACGAGGCGATGCTATATGACTTAGAGCTCAAGGGCGTCTACGTGGATCGTGTCACATTTACCCGGCAAGAACTGGCGGCGGCGTACGAGAACCTCGGCATGCTGATACGCAACCGCATTATCTCGTATCCTTATTACCCCGAGCTCATCGCCGAGCTCGACGTGTTCAAGTCCGATTTCACTTATGGCGAGGCCCCCGATTACAGCCTGCAAGTGGCGCAGCAGGCGGGGATCCACGCGCTTTGCCTGGTAACCTACGACGTGGACCCGGAGACGCTCAGTATGCCGCTTGAGGTCTACTACAGCTACGATCCCGATCTCATCGACTACAGGCGGTCGGAATGGAGGTGATGCACCGATCCGATACGTGAAATCAATCAGTGTGAGCAGATCTTGGGCTGCGCGCTACACACCCATCAGTCCGAAAAAGAGGTGCACTAGGTGGGGCTTCGGGGGGAAACTCGCCTTATCATCGGCGCGGCCACCTCGAAGCTGTTGAGTCACTATACGCTCAACTTGGTTCTCGAGTCCTCACACTGGCGACAAAAAAAAGCAGCAGCTCTAAAAGTCTCCTCGGATAGCTGCACTGCCATCACGGTTGTGTGTAATCAGCCGCGCCCTGCGCTTTCATCGCGCTGTACGCTTCTGCTTTTGACGTAAAATCCGTAACGCCCATCTCGTTGCGCAGCCAAAACCCGCTCACCATAACGTCATTATAGAGGCAGTGATAGTTTTCGCACGGCTTCTTTGTGTACGCCAAACTACCCTCACACACGTCAAGAAACGAATAGAAACCGCGAAGGAGCGTCACGTTTCTGCCCCATCGCGAGCAAAAGGCCGCCGTCTGTTCGTGCGCGTGTGCCCGCGGCGTTACCTCACCCCGCCGTTCTGCTTGTCGGCGGTCTCTCTCGGCGCGATAGAGCTTCACCGCCTGTCGTGCTCGTTGACCAAGCAGCGCCGTAAGGGCGTCTGACGCCGCCTCTCTCACGTCGTCGTGCGCGGCGGCCAACGCATCGATAAGCGGCTCGACTGCCCTGCCGTCTCCCAACGCTCCGAGGGCTCGGGCGGCCTCCGTGCGAACGACGTTATCGGCATCGTCGCGCAGCACCCGAATGAGCGGTTCGACCCCCGCACGAACGCCGAGCGCTCCGAGGGCGGCTGCCACCGCGTAGCGAACGTTAGCGCTGGCGTCGTCGAGCGCTCGAACGAGCGGTTCAACCGCGCGGCCATCGCCTAACCGGCCAAGTGCCTCTGCCGCCCGCGCGCGAACGGTCATCGCTTCATCACGGAGCGCGTTCGTGAGCGGCCCGACGGCCCTCAAATCCCTCAGTTCGTCCAAGGCCTGCGCCGCCCTATAGCGAACCGTCGCATCATCATCCTTGAGCGCGCTGATCAGCCCTGCGACGTCTTTTTGGCTTTTCATCTTGTCAACGTTCGGTGCAGGCACAATAGTCACCTCTTATCGCGACGCGTCAGGTCGCAGCGATTTAAGAAGGATTGGTGCGCCCTTGTTAAAACCGTTGTGCTTCAGAAGCGTCGACGTTCCGCTCGTCCGCACGCCGAAAAGGCAAAAAGTGAGGAGCTACGTTACTCAAACGCACTGCAGGCTAACGACACGTCTACGCGCACGGCTGACGCCGCGGCGGCGCCCGAGTGGGAGACGCGTGACCGTGTCGCACCATGGCAACGGGAAGGTGAACGGATTGGCGCCCTCTGGAGATACCGATGCACAAACGCTCCCTGTCGCGGATAGGACGCTCGTCCTGATCGTTGTAACGCTCGCCGCCTTCCTGACGCCCTTTGACGTGTCCGCCGTGAATATCGCGCTTCCGTCGATAGGAAGTGAGTTCGCGATGGACGCTGTCACGCTCGCGTGGGTCGCGACCGCGTACCTCCTCACCCTGGCGATCTTTCTCGTCCCGTTCGGCAAGTTTTCAGACATCTACGGCAGGAAGCGCGTCTTTGCCTACGGGGCGCTCCTCTTTTCCGTCGCGTCGTTTCTCATTTCGCTCTCATTTTCGAGCACGTCAGTGGTTGCATTTCGTGCGTTCCAGGGCTTCGCGGCGTCCATGATAACGGGCACAGGCTTTGCCATCCTCACGTCAGCCTATCCGGCCGGTGAGAAGGGCAAGGCCCTCGGCATCAGCGTCGCCGCCGTCTATCTCGGTCTGTCGGTCGGTCCGTTCCTCGGCGGCCTCATGACGCAGTATATCGGATGGCGCAGCATCTTTTACGTCAACATCCCGCTGGGGATCATCATCGCTCTCGTAAGCCTTCGCAAGCTCAAGTGGGAGTGGGCCGAGGCAAAGGGCGAACCTTTCGACCTCATAGGCTCGGTCGTCTACGGGTTAGCGCTTCTCTCGCTCGTATACGGCCTGACACAGATTCCGGCGTTGAGTAGCCTTGGGCTCATCGTCTTTGGGGTCGCGGCGGCCGCGTCGTTTGTTGTCTGGGAGCTGCGGGTGCGATTTCCCGTCTTCAATATCAGTCTCCTTATCAGGAATCGGGCGTTCGCCTTTTCAAACGTGGCCGCGCTCATCAGCTACAGCGCGACGTTTGCCGTAACCCTGTTGCTGAGCATCTACCTGCAGAGCGTGCGGGGATTTAGCCCTGAAATAGCGGGTATCATCCTGATAGCACAGCCCATCGTGCAGGCTGCCGTGTCGCCGGTGGCGGGACGGCTTTCGGACAGGATGGAACCGCAGGTCGTCGCCTCGATCGGAATGGGAATGACCACGGTCGGCCTCGCCCCCTTCATTTTTCTGACGCCGACGACGCCGATACCAGTGGTTATCGCGAGTTTGGCTATTCTCGGGTTCGGGTTTGGTCTCTTCTCTTCTCCGAACACGAACGCCGTGATGAGCTCTGTGGAGAGCCGCTTCTACGGGCTGGCCTCGGGAACGATCGCGACGATGCGCACGATCGGGCAAGTGCTGAGCGTCGCGCTCGTCGAGCTCATTTTTGCGCTCATCATCGGGCAGACGGTGATTACGCCTGAGTCTTCCGAGCTCTTTATGCAGAGCAATCAACTCGCCTTCTCGCTCTTCACCGTGCTCTGCTTCCTTGGCATCTTTGCCTCGCTCGCCCGCGGGAGGGTGCGATAGACGTCGGAAAAGGCATCGTGGCGACGCTCTGCAAAAAAAATCAGTCAGTCACGAACGAGTGACGCCGGCGCACACCAGACTACGCAAAGTAGCTCGCGCTCGACCGATCAAAGTCCTCGACGAGCTTGATCTTGAGATCTTTCGGTTGCCACGATGCGTTCGGGTACGCGAGGTGCGGGATGAAACGTTCGGTGTTTGCCGCAAGGAGCGTGGCAGGGTGCTTCTCACCAAAGACGCTCTTTGTGATCGCGTGGACGCGTTGTCTCACGACGTGCTCGCTGAGGAACCCCAAGGAGTGCATGTACTCGTGGAACTGGACGTGAAACACGTAAGGCTTCCAGAGTGTCGGGTCGGTCTCCTTGATGCGGAGAAGCGGAATCTCGTTCATGACGATGATGTTCGATCCGACGGGGTAAAACGCCCCGAAGAACCCGTTCGGGTGGTTGCCGAGGTTCGCCAAACCAAGCATAATGCCGCCTCGGCTCATGCCAGTCGACCTCTCGACGGTCGCCTTGACCACTTCAAAGATATCGGACATGGTCTGAGCGTTTTCAAACAATTTGACCAGGTAATCGTCCATCGTGCTCCGTTGCAAACGGTTGTGTCTGCGTGCGTTAATATTTGTCTTTAGATATATATTAAGATACGATGGTACTTAAGCGTTTCACCGCCAACGTGCGGCGAAGACTAGCGTTCATCGTAACACCGGCTCACGAAAATGCCAACCGAACTCGCGGCTGCACTTCGGTCGGTAGTGCTC
>JBAULJ010000261.1:0-3611 GCA_049578125.1 Halobacteriota archaeon | reverse complement strand
CAGTTAAGCCACTGGGCAGTCTCCGCGTCTGACAGCTGATCGAGTGCATCAAGGAACACGACCAGCGGTTTTTCCTCAGAGCCAAGCTGTAGCCGTTCGGCAAAATCCTTCATGAGGTCCTTATAATCCGTTGGAACCGTTGACTCATCGGCCCCGTAGTTTCGGGAAATCTCACGACAGAGACTCTCAAGCAACGATCGGATATCTGATGACGCAGGCGTGACTCCGATGAAGCGCGTGATCAGCACCGCGTTAGGATTTGTTTCACCGACTGCACGTGCAGCTTGGGCAATAAGCGCCGTCTTACCCGATCCTGAGGCGCCGAATACTAGCAGGGGTTGGTTGTCTTCGCTGCGCACGTAGGAAGCAATCTCGCCAAGGATTTCTTCACGTCCGGTAAAATGCCGCACGCGCTCTTGCCCGAACGTCTGGTGGTCATTAACCTCCTGATCGAGTTGGTCGACCGTCTCGATTCGCCCTATCTCCGTAAGGATCGTTGCGGAAAGGGACGTATAGACGTCCTTGCAGAACTGGTCAAGGTAGTCAACGGGGAAAGGACTGATATCATGTCCATCTTGTCCAGCACCCCTTACCCACCCGACCTCGTACCGAAAGATGTTGCTCCGTGGCAGATGGGTTTCAAGCCTTTCCTTCAACTCATCCAGCCTTTCTTGCGCATCAGTATCGAGAAATCCGTCATTGGTCAGGTCGATGAATCTTCGAGCATCCTCGGGCAGGTTACGAATCGTTCTAAAGAACGCGAATGCGTGCTCCTCGACGGGTTCAACGTTTAATGCCCCGTAATAGATCTCCTGCCCCGTTGCCGAACCGAAAAAATCGAAGTACTGGGCATCTGTTAGTGTAATTCCTTGTACAGCCTCCTGCATCATTGTTAAAAGACGTCCCTCCACGGGCCCCCACTGTTTCGCAATCTCGAACTCGGCGGTTCGCGGTTGCAAACAATATACCGCCGGCACCGCGTTATTATCGCGACGATACCAGTGCATGAGCAACGCTTGATCGTCGCTGTCAAGCATACGCTTTTGTATATCCTCAAACAACACCGCATCAATCTCATACGGCAACGGCCGCCACCCGTACCGCTGCCCCAACAGGACGATGAAGTTCGGCTTGAGCTGTGTGTGCTGACAGCGCTCGAGCTCTTCGATGCAAATCGGCACCGTTCGCTGGTCTAGCGCTGCCTCCTCACGTACTCCCCAACGCAGGTCGATGGCCTGAAACCGGCACCCGTGCTCCTCGCACAGTCGGCGGAGCTTGGGGAACACCTCTCGCTGCAGGGCGTTCCGCTCTTCCTTAAAGTCAGCGAAAGTGGAGCTTACGAAGATACGAAAAGTTCTGGCGGTGGTGACCATACGAATCTTCTCTCGGTGATGCGCTATAGGGCTAACAGCTACTGTGTGTCGGCACACAATTTAAAGTTAAGGTGTAGAGAAGAACTCATCTTAAGCATATTAGTTCACTGTGTCGGCAGTTTTATCGTAGTTAAACGAGCTGAAGGTAAATGGGCGTCGCGATGCAATCGGAAGCCACGCGAGCACCGACATGGGATCTAAAAGTAATTACCTATGTCGATAAAGACCCTCAAAACGGCCTCCATAAAGGGGAGGCGGTGCGAATACGGCTTTATAGAGAAGACCTGACGTTTTGGTTGGAATATGCCGATAGCACACATTTCGGCGCATATGCGATGTCGGCCGACCAGCGTTCACTCACGTTGTACCAAGATCAACGTCCCTGGTGGTTCTTTTGTTTTCTGCCAGACCTGACATTCATCGGCTCAAAATTAGGATACTGGATTGACGGGTCGTACCGCTGCTGTCAGCATAAAACGTGGTAATGTCTGTTTGACGTTGCATAGGCTGCTGAAGGTACTCAGCCTGGAAGTGGCTCCGCGCTCCTTACAATGTTGCCGTAGCTCTGGAATACCTCTCGCTTCAGTGCGTTCCGCTCTTCCTAAAAGTCGGCGAATGTGGAGCTCACGAAGATCCGAAAGGTTTTGGCGGTAGTGACTATGCGGATTACTCCCACGGTGTCATGACACGCGGCTAATAGCTATCGTGTGTCAGCACCTAACAAAGCTAAGGGGCGCTGCTCAGGATAAATCTGTATCCTTACTATCTGGCCTTCCAGAACTGTTATTACCTCTAAACTCAGCGCCGTTACCTGATTCCCCGCATAAACGCAAGATGCCAGTCATTAAAAATATGACTCATCACCCAAGCTCAGGTTGGCGTACCACAGGAAGGTCGACTTCGCTCCCAGGAACGTCCTATTTTCCTAGGCCTCCTTATTTTGCTTCGAGCGTATTAGCAAGAGAGACTGGTCTTGATCAAGAAGATGCGACCTTGACGGAAAGTCGACACGGTTTTTGTGACCTGGCGTTTTGAATTCTAGTCTTAGGTTACCTCTTTGCCTGAGGTACGTCTTACTTTTACTTTTGGCCTGCTTTGTGCGAGCACCCTGCTGTGCGTTAACGTTGAACCAATCATAGTAGCCGTAATTCCAATACCCAAGTCTTGAGCCGACGAAGGTCAAATCGGGGAAAAATCGGAAGCGCCACCAAGGCACGAGGTGTGTGTAGTCATCATAGTAGAGCGTAAGCGAGTCTCGGCGAGGGGAGAGTGAATACCTTCCGGAACGGTCTCCGTCTACGTATTTTAGCCAAAATATTCCTCGGCCAAGTACTAAGTGTACTTGCTCCTTCTGCGAGACAGCATACACAGGATCCTCATCGACGCACACGATCAGGTCAACTTTCCAAAACGGTTTGCGGATTTGTCTCGCACACGGGCACATGATTTACCTATAGAGCGTTTCATCGAGTCTGAAATGCGATTGTGTTAGCTTGTCTGCAAGGATAGCGAGCATCTACCACATTGACGTCGCTAGTATTCATTACTAAGGTGTACGTCCTATTTAACTGGTGCTTAGTTAGCTCAAAGTGAGTGTACATTTGTTGAGCGAGAGCCTAGGTTGAGACTCTCCGCGATCACTAGGGCTATACGGGTTCAAATTTCAAACAAGTTATAAGTAAAATAGCCTAGTTCTTCTTAGTGATCTTCATGGGGCTTGTTCGAAGAACAAAAAAAGAAGAACAAACCTCGATCGAAGTGAAAGACTGGTACAATTACATTTGAAGGAATAGAACTTGACGAATCAGGTCAATATAAGGCGGCGATGAAATTTTATCTTGACCAAATAAAGGCCGACCCAGATCCACAACGTCAGAGTCGAATAGTGGGTCTAATGCTAGATCAAGCTAATATTCATACGTTTGACGCTCGGGTCAAGGTAGGGATAATGGAGGCGGACATCTATCTTTATACGCGACAAATGTCGCCCGATCCGTCGGACAAAGAACGACACAAGGCACATAATTTGCAGGCAGGCATGCATCTTGATGTAGCCAGTTTTTATCTTAAAAACGCACAAAAATTGAGCCGCGCAATGAACGGGCAAACCACATAAAACAAGAAATTGAGAACGTTGAGCGGCAATTCAACGGTTTAGGGTCGTTTTAGATTATTTCAATCGTCACCCAATAGTTTTTTAAATACTATCTTAGTCATATCAATCGGATGGTCCTAGCT
>JBAULJ010000260.1:0-5314 GCA_049578125.1 Halobacteriota archaeon | reverse complement strand
GAACGATTGAGGAGGTGCTAAGGTGCTCGTCCAACAAATCCTTCACATTGGGCGCAGCGGAGCCTGCCAAGAATATCGAGCCGCGTGTCGAATAGTCGCGTAGCAGGACTTGCAGTGCGCCGATCTCCATCGCCGCAAACAATGCTAACGTCCCTATCAGGTCGCGCTCATCAAGGTGACGTTTTAAAAGCCCACCGTGAGAAAAAGCCTCGTTCGCAGTCATAAGTCCACTGTCCACGTCCCTGATCGCTTGAAGATCCAATGGCCCTTGCACTACTCCAGGCGCAAATATTGCGGCATCAATTGCCCCGATAATACGCGATTCAGCGACGGCGAGAGATACTGTGTTCGAACTTACATCGCACAGAATGAAGTCCTGGTCGTTGTGATACTTTAAGACGTAGTAGGCCAATCCAACTTTTTCTGGTGAAGCACCGTGAGAAAAGAACTTCATTCGAAAGTCCACGTTTGACTCATCGTGGATTCCTGGCAATACGATCGCAGGCGCATTTGACTTACAAATTGCATCATAGACAGCTGTACCTCCCCCAACATAACGCCCGGCTCCTCCTGCAGCTTTGAGGCCCCTGTTATGGACCTTCTTTACGTCAGTGATATTCGTGATGCCATCCCCCATGGAGTACGTGAGCCCGATGAGTTTGACGGACTCAATTTTGAGGTTTAAACCCTCTTCTACATCGTCGATGACGGAAGATTCGACAATGTTCTCTCTCGGGAGTTCAAGCTTTCTGTTATCTAGAGTGGCAAAACGAACAGCTTGGGTGCCGTGATCAACGCCTATGAACATGGTCTTAGCAGGTTCAGGATACAAAAAAGCCTCAGGCGGAATTCGAATCCGCGACCTCGTCCTTTCTGTGTTTACTCGTGGAAACGTACCAAGGACGCGCTATACCAGGCTTAGCCACTGAGGCATCGCAATTCATCTTTATATACTAGGTTACTGTATAAATAATTTAAGTCGGAGAATGACGCCGCTAGGCTCAGCCAGAGGCTAAAAAACAAGCTTTTGGGCTTAATCGCTGTCGGCGACCGTGATCCGCTCTGACGCACCACACGAGCGTAAATTGCCGGGGGCTTCTGCATAAGGGATGCTGATCTGCTTGTCGATGAAATAGCCGCAGGAAAGTTAGGATTCCATCAAGTTGACCTTCCCGCCTCCGAGGCCGTTGAAATCAGGCGCAAGGCGGTCGAAAGGCTGACAGGCGCAGACTTAGATGGACTAAGCGCGTACGTAATCGACGCTGAATTAGCTTCCAAACGTAACATAGAAAATATGATCGGGGCCGTACAAGTGCCCGTCGGCATTGCTGGGCCTTTGGCAGTCTCGGGCCAATATGCTAACGGAGATTTTTATGTGCCGTTGGCCACGACCGAGGGGGCCCTGGTTGCGTCCGTGAACCGGGGCTGTAAGGCGGTTACGGCGGCTGGGGGTGCTTGCGTACGGATTTTCAACGACGAAATGACTCGTGCTCCTGTCTTTGCGGTAGCTGACATAGGTGAAGCGCAGCGCGTCGTTGAGTGGGTTAACAAACCAGCCAACTTTGCTAAGCTTCAGAAAGCGACGAAGGAGACCACCAAGCACGGGAAACTCATCAGGGTAGACCCTTACGTCGTGGCCGATAATGTTTTCTTACGGTGCGCGTTTGACACCAAAGACGCCCTTGGCATGAACATGGTCACTATTGCTACTGACAGACTCGCCGACGTTATCGTGGATGAGCTCAATATTCGGCTAGTCGCCCTTTCGGGCAATATGTGTATAGACAAGAAACCCGCGGCTATCAACTTAATTGAAGGCAGAGGCAAAAACGTGATCGCTGAAACGTCTATACCTCGCAGCATTGTCAAGCGTGAGCTGAAAACGACGCCCGAAAGCATGTCGGACGTTCATTATCGAAAAAACGTGCTGGGATCTATCAAAGCTGGATCACTAGGATTCAACGCCCACGTAGCGAATGTCGTCGCTGCGATCTTCATTGCAACCGGTCAGGATGCTGCCCACGTAGTTGAGGCGTCAACGGCAATAACAAGTCTCTCTCTGCGCGGAGACGAACTCTACGCATCAGTTAGCATTCCGTCCTTGCCAGTTGGCACGGTAGGTGGGGGAACGACCGTCAAGACGCAGGAGGAGTGTTTGTCAATAATGAACGTTGCAGGTGGGGGGAAGCCTCCGGGCGCCCACGCCAAGAAATTAGCTGAGATTGCCTGTTGTGCCGTGCTTGCGGGGGAACTCTCTCTTTTAGCTGCGCTTGCTACTCGCCACCTCGCGAGAGCGCATGCGACGCTCGGCCGGTAAAGGCATAACCTGCTAAGTCGACTCCGCGACTGACGTTGCACTGCCCTTTTCACGAAGCATCGTTGAGTCACATGGAGGCGGTGGATGAACATTATTACTCTAGATGCGGCCGACGGTACACCTATGTTCATTTAAAAAAAAGGGCATTGCAAGTCAGAGATGAGGATAATAGAACGCTTTAAGCCAGAGTGAATTTCGTGCCGTAATAGATCACGCCATCGGGCCCATCTTCTCCAAGCTTTCTAAATATCGACTTAACTCGCGCACCAATCTTGACTTCAGACGGATCGCAAACGATTTGCGCGGTGAGCTTTGGCCCCTCATCGAGTTGCACGATTGCGAGAACGTAAGGGGTCATCTTGGTGAAACTCGCGGGAGCCGCGAATATGGTGGTATACGTCACAATTTTTCCGTTGCCTTCGAACTCGTATTCGCGAATCACTCCTTTGCGCCTGCAGGGTGGGCACACGACTCGCGGGGGGAAGTAGTAGGTGTTGCAGTTCTCACATTTTGTGCCGATGAGGTTATACCTGTTCGGAATTTCTCTCCAAAAACGTGGGGCGGTCATCCAGTCACCTCGCTAGGATATGGACGACAACGGTGCCACCCGTGCCGCCAACATTGTGGGTCAACCCAACTTCAGCCCCCTCAACCTGCCTTTTTCCGGCATCGCCTCTGAGTTGCTCGACGATCTCTACCGCTTGCTTGATTCCTGTTGCGCCCACGGGATGCCCACAAGCCTTCAGCCCTCCGCTCGTGTTAACTGGTATCTTACCGCCGATTGCCGTCTCGCCGTTAATCGTTGCGGGGCCGCCCATCCCTTTTTCGAAGAATCCCAGGTCTTCAATTGCCATTATTTCAGCAATCGTAAAGCAGTCATGTACTTCGGCCACGTCGATTTTTGACCTTTGCAGCTTTGCCATCTTGAAGGCACGCTCCGCGGCAACGATCGTCGCGTCGATGCTCGTTAAGCTCCGTCGATCGTGCAAAGAGATGGTATCGCTTGCCTGGGTGGCCGCCTTGACGTAGATAGGCGTGTCTGTGAATTCTTTCGCCCTAGCGGCAGGAACTAATACGACGGCAGCCGCGCCATCCGTTAGCGGACTGCAGTCAAAAAGCCGTAGAGGATCTGCGACGAGTGGCGAACTGATTACCGAGTCAATCGTGATTCTGTTCCTGAATTGTGCTCTGGGATTCATTGAACCGTGGTAGTGGTTTTTTACAGCGACTTGGGCGAGTTGCTCGCGCGTGGTGCCAAGTTCGTGCATATGTGCTCGGGCCATCATGGCATAGAGGCCTGGAAACGTAGCGCCGACTGCAGCCTCCCATTCCCGGTCAGCAGCGGACGCGAGGGCGTCCATGGCTTTTTCAGCGCCAATGTCAGTCATCTTTTCTATACCCGCTGAAATGACGACGTCATGGTAGTCAGAAGCGACCGCGACAACGCCGCTCCGCAGCGCGAGGCCACCTGAGGCGCAAGCTGCTTCAACCCGTGTGCTTGGCACGTTATTGGTAGTGAGGCCGGAATAATCGGCGATAAGCGCTCCGACGTGCTCTTGCTCGATGAATATTCCTGAGCTCATGTTACCCCCGTAGAGCGCCTCTACCTGTGCGCCGCTCACGCCGGCATCCTCAAGAGCCATCAAGCCCGCTTCGATGAACAGGTCGCGGAAGCTTTTGTCCCACATTTCGCCGAATTTTGTGCATCCTATGCCAACGATCGCTACTTCTCTCATTTTAAATCGCCGTGTTGCACTCGTTGGCCCCGCTTAGAGCACGATCTTATTCTTGTGTTTAGCATAAATTGCATAATCTAGATAAATCGGAGTTGCAAGCAGTTCTGCAACAGTTGGAGCATGACCTTGGATCTTGCTGATCTCCTCTGTCACATGAAGCGTGAACGAATCGCTACCTGCGCCCGACCCAAATGAGGTCATAAAGATGCGGCTGCCAGGTTCTGCAACGTCTAGCACCGACGCCAGTCCAATAAGCGACGACCCGGAGTACGCGTTACCCAATTTCTCGACCACAAGACCTTGTTTCAGCTGGTCTCGCGTAAAACCAAGCGTGGAAGCAACCGAGCGCGGGAACTTGCCGTTTGGTTGATGAAAGACCGCGTAGTCGAAATCCTGTGGCGTGCTACGCGTCTTTTCCAGCAATCCTCGTGCTCCCGCCAAAACGTGCTTGAAATAGCCGGGCTCCCCCGTGAATCTTCCTCCGTGCTTCGGATATTGCTGGCCTTCGCGTCTCCAAAAGTCGAATGTGTCGGTCGTGAATGAATATGTGTCCTCAATTTCAGCAACGACGTGGTTCTTTCCAACGACGTAAGCCGCGCCGCCTGCTGCTGCAGTGTATTCGAGAGCATCTCCGGGGGCGCCCTGTGCGGTGTCAGCACCTATCGCCATGCCATATTTGATGTAGTCAGCAGCGACCAGTCCTAGGCACGTCTGCAAAGCAGCGGTCCCCGCTTTGCACGCAAACTCATAGTCAGCAGCCATGAGCTCCGGCGTTGCCCGGACCGCTTCAGCAACAATCGTCGCCGTCGGCTTGACCGCATAAGGATGAGATTCGCTGCCGACGTATATAGCTCCAATATCGACTCCCGTTAAGCCAGATCGCTTAAGGGCGGAGCGAGCAGCTTCGACTGCGATCGTAGCCGTGTCCTCATCTCGGTCTGGGACTGATTTTTCAAAGACGCGCAGTCCTTTTTTAATGTCGTTGGGGTCATCTCCCCACACTCGTGCAATTTCTTCGACTCTGATCCTGTATCGGGGTATGTACACGCCGTACGTTGTAATCCCAATGGACACGTTATTTGCTCCTAAACAGATGGTCTTTGATCCAATGAATCAGCAAAATATGTTGCGCGCGGAATGCTCAATCTAAATCGCAAGCACCGTCGAATGAACATAAAAAGTCATTTGCAATCTCTAAAATCATACTATACTGCTATGTATTGCGCGCGCTATTTATTAGCTTTTGTAAGGGGGTTATTTC
>JBAULJ010000259.1:0-10025 GCA_049578125.1 Halobacteriota archaeon | reverse complement strand
TTGTGATCGTCCTGTTTCTGCCGAGGCAGGTCAAATAGCGACGCGGCGACACAGCGCCTGAAGGCTATACCGGCGCGTTGTGCTTGAGGTGTGCTGCGTGGATCGATACCATTTTTATCAAATAGTGCACAAAAGGTCAGCAGGGTGATATGTCGTGGAACAGCGCCAACTTGCGGGAATATTCTTGATATTACTGATCGTCTTTGTCTTTGTGCTTTGGTGGCTGCTTGCGTACCAATTCCGCGTGTTGGGTTAGCGTGCGGAGTTCGTACGTGTCCCGTTTGGTGTTTTCATCGTGTGTAAACTCAATGCCGTCAATGTTGCTTATCCTTCAGAGTCTCATTCCAGAAGCGCGCACGGGCAACTCATCTGAAACTATTTCGCAACGCTAAAGTAGCTGTGTGTTTTTACGCAGTATGATGGGCGCCGAACCGCGCGCAATTACGGGCCATCGCCGGATGGTGCGAGTCTTCGAAGTTGCCGAATTAGTGCTGTACAGTGCTGTAGCCGTTTTGCTCGTCGTCATTGCGGTCCTCTCGCTTTTTAGTGAAGTACAGAACATCGCTACGTACCTCGTTGATCACACGCCGATAATCGGACTGCAACAGCTATTCAATACCATCATTATTCTGGAACTGCTGATGACGGTCGTCGGCTATATGAAGAGGAAATCGATCAACCTCAGGCTGCTGCTTGGTGTGGGTCTTACCGCAATGATACGGCAAATCATTACGGCAGGGTTCGCCCCCATCGCCCCCCAGGAATTCGCTCTCGTTTTGCTCGCGACGGCCATTCTGGTAGCAGCGATAATATTCGTGGGGGATAGGACCGTACAAGCCTGAATAAGGCGTCGCTCTCGGTGCTGCAACCGGCCCTTTCAAGGGTGCATCTCTCAGATACAAAGCCTACCTACTTAAGATACCGGATGCGCTTCTCGCGGTGATCGTTGCTTCACAATTGTCTTGGTCTTTGGCGCCAGCAGGGCAGCATACGCTTTTTTGACGTCTTCAACGAACAAATCCGCCATATCGCGGCTGAAGTTCTGTCTAACGACGACGCGCATGATGGTGATGTGATCAGCATTGGGCGGCAGCGTGTAGGCGGGACGATCCAGCCGCGCTCGCGCAGCTTGGCCGACAGATCGTACACGGAGAAGTCGACGGGCTCCTTGAGCTGTAACGTGACAATGGGAAGGATCTCAGCTGCGTTGAGAACGTCAAAATGCCCCGTGTCGAGGAGGCGCTTGGTGAGGTACCGTGCGTTTTCAAGCACAGCGTTAGCGGCCATCGCGTACCCCTGCCAGCCGAGTCGGAGGAGGTTGTAGTATTGAGCGAGCAACATCCCGCTCCCGCGAGAGAAATTGAGCGTGTAGCTGGCCATTTCGTCGCCGAGGTAGTTGACGTAGAACATGAGCTCCTCCGGCACGTCGCTCGTGTCGCGGAAGATAAGCCAGCCAAGTCCAGGATACACCAACCCGTATTTGTGCGCGGACACGTTGATCGATTTCACCTGGGCCAGCCTGAAATCCCACCTGAGCTGCGGTTTGCTAAAGGGCAGGATGAACCCGCCGATTGCGGCGTCCACGTGAATGGGAATATCCCATCCGCGCGTATTCTTCGTGTCGACGAGCAGGTCGTTAATCTCCTTAATTGGATCGATCTCGCCGGTAAACGTCGTTCCCAAGATAACGCCGACACAAATGGTATTCTCATCAATGAGCTCAGCAACGGCCTCTTTAGTGATCGTAAAGTGATCGTCTTCGAGCGGAATGACCCGTGGCTCAACGTCGAAGTACTTGGCAAACTTGTCCCAGCAGATGTGCGCGTCAGCACCGAAGATGACGTTTGGCTTATCATAGGGCTTCCCTTCGGCTTGACGGCGTTTCTTCCACGTCCACTTGTGGGCGAGCAGGCCAAGCATCACTGCCTCAGATGATCCTACCGTTTCGGTTCCGGCAAACGTCACAGGTTCCGGGGCATTGAAGAGGCGGGCAAGCATGTTGATACATCGCTTGTCTATCACCTCAGTCTGAGGATACTCGAACTGATCGGCGAAGTTCTTGTGGATGTTTTCGACGACGAGTTGCGTCGCCTGCGGCTCCATCCAGGTCGTCACAAAACTTGCAAGATTGAGGGAGGGATTGCCATCCAAATTCATCTCATCGTGCACTAACTGATACGCGCAGTCCGGACGCATGCCAGTTTCAGAGAGCTCATACTTTGGCACCGGCAACGTGCAAAAGCGTGAGGTGTAAGCGGGCCCGACGACTTTCTCAGGCTCTTCGAGGTTTCGAGGTCTACTTTGTGGGAGAGCATAACCTGAAGAGAGCACCGGTCGGTAAATAGTTGCCGAACTCCGTCACAGACACGATTTGACCCAATACCGCCTAAGAAAGCCCCCCCATTGAGTGCTGCCTTCACACGTCGCCCTGCTCATCGTCCCCTCTTTACAAACCGGCTTTTATGACGTGGGGGTATTTTGCGTCGTGCAGACGACAAGGGATTACGTTCAGACACTGCGTGCTCAAGTCGCATCAGTGTAAACAGTGTATATATAGTAAGCATCGCAAAGGCGAGATGATGGAAAAAAAGCGCGTCTTCATTGCTTGTTTGGTGACGGCGCTGCTAACGCTCACAGTTGTCGTGGCTGGGTGCGCATCGAGTATGAGCAACAATAACACCTCGACTGTGCCAACGCAAACGAGCGAAAATGTGTCGATGACAATAACAACGAACGCTACAAACGTCACGCACGGAGAGCCGACAACCGTGGCGCAGGGGCAGAATTTTGCCATAACGCTGCGGGCAAATCCTTCTACGGGATACCGCTGGGAACCGCGGTTCGACCGCACCGCACTGTCGCTTATAGGCAGCGTGTTTATCAGCGATCCGAACCCGTACAATCTTGTCGGTGTGCCAGGATCGCAGATTTTTACGTTTCAAGGCCTCGCGAAAGGAACGACCACAATCACGTTCGACAATGTCAGTCCGTCACAAATCGTGACTGAGCAAGCGACTTACACAGTGACGGTCACGTGAACCGCGATGGCACGAAGGCGCCGTTCAGCGCTGCCACGCGCGAAGTGATTTGGACAGCGCCGAGGTCTCGGCAATGGACGCTCCAAGCAGTATCGCGAGAAAGATCTGATCTTCGAGGGCGCCGAGACGCTTTGCCCCTTCAACGTGCGTATCCAGACAATATTCAGATCCGAGTGCAGCAGCAGCTCCGATCGCGATGAGCTCTTTAGTAAGTCCAGGTAGCGCTCTGTCAGTCGCCAGCTGCTCATTCTTATAGAAAAAGGTTTTGAGTGCTGCCGGGTTGTGCCGGAGCTCTTGATAGATTCGGGGAACGAAGCCATAGTAACTCGCTACTCTTTCCAATATCGTGCGCACTTCCGCATCATCTTCTTCGTGCATCTCACACCTCTTCAGCCCTCTACCACGCCTACCTCGGATCCTATTGCTGGTAGTTCGAGAACCTAGCATGCATCATCGATAGCACTGTTATAAGGATTACGCACGCAGCATATCGGTGCCGTGCAAAGTGCCGAATGCGTCAACTGAGGTGCGTCAGCGTCAAACACGCAAGCATTGTTCTAAATCACTTTTTGGTGCCGGGCACTTCCTTCTTCTCTAGTGAACGATGCCCGTGCTTAACGCGGCGCTAGCGCATTTGGTGCACGGTTTTCGGTCAAAGGGCGTAAGTATTCGCGGCAAAAAAACTTGCAAAAAAACTTCAGGGAGAATAAAATGTCAAGAGTAGTGCATTTCGAGCTGCCTGCCGATGATCCAAAGCGGGCGATAGCGTTTTACGAGAAGGTGTTTGGCTGGACTATCACAAAGTGGGAAGGGCCCATGGATTACTGGCTAGTTGCCACAGGACCCGACGACGAACCGGGAATCAATGGTGCGATAACACCGCGCATGATGGCTGAGCAAGTGACGACGAACACCATTAGCGTGGCATCTGTCGATGACTTCACGAAAAAGATCGTGGACGCTGGCGGAAACGTTATAATGCCAAAACGGGCGGTTCCGGGCCAGGGGTATCTCGCCTACTGCACGGACACAGAAGGGAACGTGTTTGGCGTCATGGAGATGGACCCGTCCGCGAAGTAACACGAGCTGATTGCGGACCAGTTCTGACGACCTTGGCCATGCTGGCTCCGTGCATTCCAAGGCCTGTGCGTGAGTAACCACGCCAAGCTCGATCTCAGCTTGTTGTCATGCAGTGAAACGTATCAAACGACGGGTGAGGCACTTTTCTTTTCTTACCAAGACACTTGAAGCGCTTCCTCAAGCGGCATCGCAGGTGCGACGTGGGTCACGCCGAGGCTGCTGAACGGTCCCGTAACCTTTAGCAGTGATGCCTCGTCTGGTGCCTCGAAGATTGCAACCGAAATATGCCTGCCGATGAGTACGTACCGGCCTATCAGCTTTACGGCTTCGGGATACTTGAACTGTTTCCACATTTCACGGACCCGCTCGGTATGATCGGGGTCGAATTTAAACCACAAAATGAACAACATTCTCTCCACATCCTGGCGCTTAGCTTAGTTCAGTGGCGTTAGGGCTCAAGCTCTGGATACAGAACGAGACATCGCGTTTTGTTTCGGACCAGGCCTCATCCTAGCGCACAACTGGCAATGCAAGTTTCGGGCAATAGTCCTTTCACTATTTTTTTGGGCTGGCGCTTTATCAATGCGCCTGCTGTCTTTTGCGACGTGCCGTTAAGAAAAGAAAATGGCCTCACAAGTTGTAGAATCGCCAATTAAGTCCGAAAAGCCGCCAGGCAGCATCATCATCCGTGGACTTAAGCTGCCTTTCAATCATCTTTTCTTGTGTCGAACCGGACAATTAAACTTCGAGGCGACTATCGCGAGTCTTAGGTGACGCTCGCAATCGCCAAATTGATAGAAGATGCGGTTCACCGAATTGGAACCCTAAGCGGAACAAGCCTACCCTGCGGCTTCGCATACGACGCGATGTGTGCTATGTCCTGCCCTAACATTTGATATCTGAACGCCAGAAGGATCAAACAGACGAATACGCAAGCGAAAAATCAATCAATGATCACTGGATGGCCCATTTGATGGCGCATCAGTGCCATAACAACGCGGGGATCCGACGTTTCTATAGGTTCTAATTCGAGACCGGCATCGATGTTCTCAAACCGGACAGCTTTGCCGTTTAACGATGCCAACACGACTTTTACTGAATCGGGCGAAAACTTCTCGAATTCTTCTGGGGTGAAAGTTCGTGGCGATTCTGAAGCCTCTCTGACAGCCGACATTAGGGCCTCGAGCGTCTTGTGCTGCTCGCCAAGTTCTGCAAGTTGTTCTTGCAACTCAGATCGTGCCCGCTCTTTGTCCGGATCGACTTTGATTTGATATAAGGCGCACTCTTTCCTCAACATCCCCATCTCCGCGTCGTCTTTGACTACTTCACTAATACACCGGATCGCGCTGTGAATCAGCTGTTCTTTCTTTTCCACCAAACGAAATGCATCAGTCAATCGGAGGCCCAGATACACTGTTTCAAAGTGCAATGAATCGGTAATAAAAACAGTCGGAATCGACACCAGTTTCGATTCCTTATCCGATGCCTCTTGAGTTTTTCTCACCATATATCGACTTCGTTCCCTTTTGTAATCCTTTTAGTACTCGCGCGTCGCATTTAGGCAAAAACGCATCTCTAATGAAGGCAGCATGAGAAAGGTAGGCGAGCGTTGATAAAGTTAACCTTGTCATTCCTCGCTTCAAGCACCAGCTGATCAAATCGAGTTCGCTGAATGCGAAGCTGTTGGGTAAGTTAAATTTAGCGTTAAACGAGGAAAATCGTTTTTAAACTGCCGGTCTCCAGTAGAGCAGCCCCAGGCGCGAGCAACGACGTGACCTATGAAGAATGGCGCGAAGAGAAAGTATATGCACGTGAGCCCCACAGAAAAAATTGCAAGAGCTGTACTCGTTCATGTGCTGACTCGATTTGAGGTCGGAATTATGGACGAGTTGATAGCTGCAAAGCACGCTACAAGTATATTCGACTGTCTGTAACTACAACAACTGATGGAGAAACGATAGCAATGGACGTTACAAAAGCAATCTTATCAAGACGAAGCATACGCAAATACGCTGAGGAACCCATTTCTGATGAGGATATCGAAGCATTGCTCCGCGCGGCAATGCACGCACCTTCTGCCGTGAACGAACAGCCGTGGCATTTCGTGGTCATCAAAGACCGAAACATACTCGATGCCATTCCACGAATAAGCTCCACTGCTCAGATGGTAAAATATGCGCCGCTGGCAATCGCGGTCTGTGCAGACAAAAACCTCGAGAAGTTTCCAGGCTTGTGGGCGCTCGACTGTTCTGCCGCCACCGAGAACATACTGCTTGCCGCGACTGCGCGGGGGCTAGGGGCAGTGTGGACTGCGGTCTATCCCTTTGAAGATAGAATCAAAGGCATAAAGGAGCTCCTGAATCTGCCAGGCGACGTAATCCCGCTGTGTGTGATCCCTGTAGGACGCCCAGCGGAGACCCCGGCTCCGGTTGATCGATTCAATCCTTCGTGTATCCATCACGACACGTGGTAATCCCGTCTTGTGACAGGTCTTCCCAGGAGTGTGACAGGTCTGCCCAGGACCAACATTCTTACCATCCTGAACTCCTCTGAACGAAAACGCTTGAGGCTATGCAGCGCATTTAACCGCTACCGACCGCAGCGCTGCTAAGGAAAGCTGCGCTCGCTTCAGCGAGGACGATAGAACAGGTATCTGCTTGTGTTAGGAAGCATGTGGCGGCACGCGTTAGAGCATGCGCCCCATTCAACCAGCCACAGAATTGCGCGGTACACCTGACGGACGACGAAATGAGATGATCGCTGCAAACACGGTAAACACAGCGGACACGAGAAACGCCTCGTGCATGCCGAACTCGAAGGACGCCAAGACTTGAGGCGTACCGTCTAGGCCGCCGCCGTACAAGAAGACGTGGTACAAGACGGCCTCAGGAAGCTGGCTTAGGACGAGCGGGAAGGCAATGGCGATGGAGAGCATCTGACCGGTGTTCATGAGCATAGACCGTATGCCGGATGCGATCCCGCGCTCGCTCGGCTTAACCGCACTCATGATCGCGTTCATGTTCGGTGACGCGAAGAGGCCTGAACCACCGCCCAAGAGCGCCATGTACACGGCGAGGACCCAATAAGGCGTTGTACTCACCACCGTGCATAGCCCGAGCAACCCTCCGGCGGAGACGAGCAACCCGGCCGTTGCGAGGTAGCGCGCACCGTAGCGATCAGAGAGGTGCCCCGAAATCGGCCCGACGACCAAAAAGGCGGCACCGAAAGGGGCCAAGAGAATGCCCGCCGTCAGAGGGTCGTAGCCGTAGGGCCCTTGCAGGAAGAACGTAAGCACGAAGGGCACTGCCCCTCTAGCAAGCCCATTAAGCCCGTTAGCAGCCGAGGCGTAGGCAAAGCTTCGATTCTCGAAGAGGCGCAGGTTGAGCATCGGCTCCGGAGCGCGTCGTTCCGCTACGACGAACAAAGCGAGGCTTACGGCGGCCACCACAAAGAGGGCGTACACGACCCCTATGGCGGTCATGGGAAAGGCATAAAGCGACACGGCGAGAAGGAGTGCCCCCCAGTCCCAAGGTGAAGGTCAGACTTCCCTTCCAGTCAAAGCGCTGTCCTTTAGGAAGCGTCACTGGCTCTCTGAGCTGGAGTATCCCCCATATCGTGCCGATAATACCAATTGGGACGTTTATGAGAAACACCAATCGCCACGAAATCGACGTGAGCACCCCCCCAACGACCGGGCCGAGGAGGAACCCCGCGGAAAACGCGATCCCGTTCACCCCCAAGCCGAAGCCGACCCTTCCCTTGCGGAAGGCGTCGGTTACGATCACCGCGCTGTTGGTGAGGAGGAGCGCGCCGCCCACGCCCTGCACCATGCGGTAGCCCACTAAATCCCAGCCGTGAAACTGTGGCTGTGACAGTCCGCACAGCAGCGACCCGACAGTGAAGATGATAAAGCCTAGGTTGTAGAGGTTCTTGCGCCCCAGCATGTCGGCCAACCGGCCGACGACCGGGACCAGCGCTGCAAGGATGAGCATGTAACTCAGCAGCACCCACATGATCGTTATGAAGTCTGCCTGTAGGTCGGCCATAATAGTCGGGAGCGCGATGATCACTGCCGACGCATCAATCGCCGCCATCAGCGCGCCTATCGTGGTCACTGAAAGAGCAATCCACTCGTAGCCGATACGCGTATCTTCCGACTTCTTCGTGTCCATTTCTTGGCGATTGTTCACTTGTTCAGCTATATATGCGTGCTGGCGGGAGCTGCCGGGGCGCAAGTCGTGAAGCGTGCGGGTTCACAATCGCAGCGTTTTCAGACAAGCGGAGTTAAGCATTAGGCGTGGCTCTGGGCTGTCATACTCGTCGTCAGGTGGCTTTGGTCGATTCTTAGACGAGTCACTCGCGACTGTATCTTAGAAAGGCGCACGATATGCTTCGCACTTCGACCTGTGGGTCAAGAAAAAAAAGCGGATACTGATGCATATCTCAGGCGAGGATCAATCACTTTCGCACTGCTCGTCCGTCATTCATAACAAGGCGGACGTTCATTCCGCCAGCTGGAAGAGGTGTAATTATGACTAATAAAGCGCAGCTCTATGCGAGAAGGCGGGAGATGTACCGTCTTTATGCTCAAAAATTGAACATGACGGAAATTCTTGATAAGCTCTCCGTAAAGTACAGCATATCCAAGCAGGCGCTGTGGCAGGACTGGCAAAAGCGCACCCAGTGGGTTTATGCTGTCTTGGATCTCGAGCCAGCTCGAGTCTTACTACCTGTCTGATTTGTTAACGGGGCCTGGACGTGCTTAAGCACACGGCAATGCAACTTACCGCGCGGCACGTCGCTCTTTGCATTGCTTGTTTGTGTCTAACTGCAACCCGCTATGATTGCTTATTATAAAATGCGAAGATTACGCTATACCAACTCGTGGAAAAAATGAGACTCATAAAACTAGAGCTCTATGGGGTATGTGGGGCAAGAAAAACTCTTGTCAAATGGCGTGTTTGAAAGTCAAGGTACCTTTGTCTTAAAAAACACCTGAGCAGATTTTAACTCGCTCGGCCATTGACAGCTGGTGTTTTCTTCTCCACATCACCCATAGAGGGTAACATCTTACTTGTCATTACATCTTCTTATAACTTTCACAAAATTGCCGCGATTTTTAGACGAAATCGAATTGAAAACTGCTATTAGTGGCAATTTTTTTCATTTTTTTACGTGCCTTACCTTTATATATCTCGCCGCGCTCTGCGTGCCCGGGGGTTTGTGGTCGCTTCGCTCAGCTTTAAGACGCGCCGACTCTTGCACTGAACGTTGCTGCGCGCGCAGTGGACTGGCCAAATTCCTTTTTTTTGGCTCACGCCCCGCGGAAAAGCTCGAATGCCCGGAAAAGTTATTTAAAGACTTGGATTGCACAATGCTGCGGTGATTATGAATGGAGGAGGAAATAGAAAGAATCCCCGTCGTGCCGAACGCATCTCTAAGTCACGATAAGGATACTTACACGATCGAAGTGGAACTGCCCGGCGTACACAAGAAGGACATAGACTTTCAGGCTGCTGAGAATAGCTTTTGTCTGAGCGCGCCGAGAGATGATATCGAATACTTCGGATGCTGGATACTTGCGCACGCCATAGAACCGGAAAAGGCAAAAGCTACGTTCTCTAATGGACTTTTGAGGGTTACAGTGCCGTTAGCAGAAAGTTTTGAGGGAGTTAGGGTTCCAATAGCGTAATCTTGAAGCAATAAGCCCGCGAAAGGGCTTGTAATCCTTTATTATTTGCGACTACAACACGTGGCAGTAGATGCGTTTTGTTTTCTCCCCGCTACACACGTTGGCGCCTGTTCGGCTTCTCGCGTCTTGCACTCGTACGCCTTAAGCGAGAATATGGTAGTAGCCGCCCGGATCGCTTGTGCTCCGAAGCTCCGGGGCGCCGCTTTGCATTGCGA
>JBAULJ010000258.1:0-11946 GCA_049578125.1 Halobacteriota archaeon | reverse complement strand
ATCAAAGGCCGAGGGCGAGATTCGAACCCGCGTCGTGGCCTCCACAGGGCCATAGGATTACCAGGCTACCCCACCTCGGCACGACATCTAACATACGATAGTCCCGTGCGGATTCGAACCGCAGTCGCGGGCTTTCTTCTATCAGTGGCCAATATTCAAGACCACGTGAATCCAAAGGCCCGCATGATTGACCACTACACCACGGGACTTCGCCCTAGGGTAAGAGTCATACATACTTAACGTTTTGGTGACGTCTATCGCTCTTTTGAGGGCATCCGTCAGCCGGCGCGCGCCATTTTATAAAAGACGAAATTGCATCAAGGAACTCGATCGAAGTATACTGGCAAGTCTATGCCCGATCCCAGCATATCGGCGTATATTCGGTGAGGTACCCTCACGACGCGCCTACGGCTCAAAAAAATGGGGCTGGAGAGATTTGAACTCTCGATCGACGGGTCTCTCCGATCAGTGCTCCAACGGGACATCACCTGGCCCAAGCGTCCCCGAGCCATCAGTTGACCCGTTGCTCATCATATCGCGAACTTCATACCGCTGGAGCCCGTCGCCATTCCTGACTAGGCCACAGCCCCGCAAATACGCGGGCCGGGAGGGAATTGAACCCTCGACCTTTGGGTTTCTCTGGTCAACAGGTCACAACAGGAATACCGTAAGAGCCCAACGCTCTGCCTGACTAAGCTACCGGCCCGTTTTTTGGCATATGCTCTTATACCCCTTCCACATATATACGTTACCCAAACTGAATTTAAGGCTTCAACTGAACGGGCTCAAGAAGCAGGTGGTAGCTTATTTCGGGTTACAATTCGACAAGCTTCGAGCAAGGCATACCTCTCAAGATTGACGAGCGGATCACGTACGCGATACTCGGCTCAGGCAGCGTCGGCTTTCTCGTCGCCAAGGAACTCACACAACGCGGCAGGATGTTCACCATCATCGAGAAAAACGCGAAACGTGTTGAGACGCTACGCGACCAGAATTTTGACGCGCACGTTGGCGACATCACGAAGGAGGAGGTCATCAAGAACCTCCTTACCCCTGACCTCGAGATCGTCATGATCCTCAGCTCCGACTCTAAGGCGAATACGACGGCGCTAAGCATGATCAAGGAGAAAAAACCAGACGTTGTTGTCATCGTTCGCGCCGCCGACCCGCTCAGCAAGGACAAGCTCGAAGAGCTCGGCGCCGACGCGGTCGTCTATCCTTCGGCACTCATCGCGAACGCTACCTTGCACGATCTGCAAAAGGCCGAATCACAGCGATCAGCGAATCGGCTTCACGAGATCCTCAAAAGCATAAAAAAGCTCGGCATTCTCGTTCATGACAACCCCGATCCGGACTCGATAGCAAGCGCGCTCGCGCTCAGGCAAATCGCCGCAAGCGTCGACACCGAGGCCGCAATAATCTATCACGGAGAGATTAGTCGACAGGAAAATCGAGCATTCGTCAACCTGCTCGATATCGACCTCGTCCACGTCGACGCAATTCACCCGAGTGACTACGATATGCTCGCTTTGGTCGACACGGGCATCCCGGGGGCGAACAACCCGCTGACGAGCTTGGACAACGTGGGGATTATCATCGACCATCACGGCGTTCCCGAACAGAACGTCCTCTACGCCGATATTAGGGACGTCGGCTCAACCGCCACGATACTGACCAACTACCTCGAAGAGCTCGACATTGACATCGACAAGCGACTCGCTACGGCTTTGCTCTACGGCATACGCATCGATACCCAGGACTATAAGGTGCACGTGACCCCGGCGGATCTCGCCGCCGCGACGAAGCTTATGCAGCTCTCCGATAGAGAGATCCTCAATCAAATCGAATCGCCGACGATGTCGATGGAGACACTCGACATAATCGGCGAGGCTATTCACAACAAACACATCACCGGGAGCTACCTGCTCTCGAGCGTCGGGTTTATCCACAACGTTGACGCGCTCGCGCAGGCTGCTGACTACCTACTCAACCTTGAAGGAGTGACGGCCGTCGCTGTCTTCGGAATGAACGACGAGAAGATCCACGTATCCGCGCGCAGCAAAGACGTCCGTGTCAACATCGGTGCGGTGATGGGCCAAGCATTTAGCGACATAGGCTCCGCAGGCGGCCATGCAAACGCTGGTGCCGCGCAGATCCCGCTTGGAGTATTCACGGGCGTCCGCGACCGCATGACCCTGCTCCACCTCGTCGAAGAGGTCGTGACGCGCAGATTTTACGCGGAAATTGGCGTCGAAAGGGACGAATGAGTGTCGTTCCGCCCTTTACCGCTCGAGTGCGGTGACTTCGTTCGTGTTAGCTCCGCACCTAAGCAGCAGCAATCGCCCTGACGCCTCACCTAAAAATGGTAGCTACGCGTTGGCGCTGGCGACTTCTGAAGGCAGCGCGCAGAGTTGCTCCGCCTTGACGAAAGCGATCAGGTCATCGACGGTGGGATGTGCCGCGCGCTTGCTCGAAACGTAGTAGCCGGCTACGGCGTTCGCTAAGCACAGACGTGACGCCGGCGTCACGCCGAGAAGCTCACCAAAGATGTTACCCGCGTTCCACGCGTCGCCCGCGCCCGTAGATCGGTGCGGTTTCACGTCAAATACGGGGAAAAACGTCACGCTATCGTCTATCGAGGCCGCATACCACGGGGTGTGATAGTCAATGCGTGAGGTTATTTGCCGTTTAAACGCAATCGCGCGCTCAATGGTGACCTCGCCGGTGTGCTTGCCGAGCTCATTTTGATTCATGCTCATCATGTCGAGGTTTTTGTTCGCGATAACGCGTTCAAAGAGCTCGGGAAGTTCGTGCACGCGAGGGCTCGGATCTGCAGAGTCAAAATACGTCTTGACGTCGTACTGCTTAGCGTACTCGAACGTTTTCACCGCAAGATCAGTGCCGCCGACGACGTTGGTACCCCAATCGTGCACGGTCACGAGCTGACAGCTTTCGATCAGTTCGAGGTCGGTGTCGCGCAAGCTGTTAAAAGCAAAGTCATAGTTTGAGCCCACGTCGTTGAGCATGACGTTGACTTTTCGTTCACCGATCTCAATTGCGAGGGTCTGCCCTAGCCTGCCGTCGGTCATCACGTGGGAGATGTCCATGCCGCTATTCTCAGCGAAGAACTTCAAAACGTGATGTCCAAACTCGCTCGTCCGGCCGATGAAATGGGAGCTTAGTCCCAGTCGCGACAACGCGATTGCCGTATTAACCGCGCCACCGCCCGAGAGCACGTTTTGAACAAAGCCGGGAATGTTTCCCCCGCTTCCTACGTACTTCGTTTGAAGCTGACCACAAAACGTGCTCAAATCATCAACCTGAACGAAGTGATCCAAGTAGAAGCTTGGTGTGCAAACGACGTGCAGCTTTTTCGTCTCTCGCGGGTCGAGTCCCGAAAGGATTTGCGTCAATTCGCGCTTGACGTCCTCGTGAACCGCGTTCAAGGCCAGCCTCCGCTGTAAACTCTAAAAGGGAATGTTATTTATACGTTTCTTACCGTACGCATTAACGCACCGGCAGCGAGACACCCGACGGAGAGACAATGCCTATACGGAGTTCCTACGAACTGACGAGGCTTTTTTTATCACTTTCAGACGTAAGCCGGCTCGACATCCTCAACCAGTTGTATGAACGAACGTCAGTTATCGACATTTGCAGGCGATTTGGCTTGCTCGTGCACGAAGCGGTGCGGCATCTCCGTCGCTTAGAGGACGTAGGGCTCGTCCTTCAGCTCCCAAACGGCGACTACGTCATATCTGAGTACGGCAAAGTGCTGGTAACCTTCGTTGAGGGCATAAGCGAGGTCCACGATTTGTTGGAATACTGGGAGCGCCACTCAGCGACTGAACTTCCGATTCACCTCAAGCGTTTACCGGCTGACCTCAGTGAGTCTTTCGTGGCCGACGGTGACCTGCTGCTCGCAGCAGCCACGGATATCGAGCGCGAAGCGAGAAGCTTCCTGTGGGTTTTGAATTACCCCGTCGATCAAGCAATAGTCAAGACGTCCGCGGTCAAAGTGCTCCGTCAACGCACGGCCACACCCGAAAGCCCTACTGTTCGATGCGTCGATGGCGTCAACACAGTACTCATCGTCAACGAACTTCGCGCGCTCATTTGTTTCCCGAGGGTGACCACCCGAGAAGTATACGAGACGGATTTATCGTGTGGATTTCTCGTCACCGCGTCCAATATGGCCTATCGACTCCTCGTTGAACTGTTTGTTTTTTTATGGGAGCGCAGCTCAACGTCTATGGTCGACTGAGTTAGTATATTAAGCGGGGAGGTAGAAAGTACCGTAGAGGAAAAATGGCAAAAGATCCCGTTTGCAACATGGACGTTGACGAAAAGACGGCAAAGTACGTCAGCGAATATAAGGGGAAAAAGTACTTTTTTTGCGCCCCTGGCTGCAAGGTGATGTTTGACCGAGATCCGGAACACTTCGTCTAAGCCCCGGATCGTAGCTGCTCACCGAATTGCTAGAGGCGCATTTTCCTTTTTTAGTGCTCGCACTGACCCCCGACGGGTTCGCCCTAGCGCACGTTTCGAAACAGAATAGAGCCGATAACGGTCATCAATACGAAGAACCCGACCACGACTGCGAGATCGAGTGTCAAAGCGTACGTGTGCAGGCCAGTGACCGCATAGCGCAACGCGTCGACCCCATACGCGAGCGGATTGATGTTCACAAGAACCTTCATCCAACCGGGGAGCGACGTGACAGGGAAGAATGCCCCGCTTAGGAAAAATATTGGAAGCACCAAGAGGTTAGCGACTACTTGAAAGCCTTCGATATTCTCAAGCCGTGAGGCGATGCTAATACCGAGCCCGACAAAACCCATGCCGGTGAAGAACATCGTCACGACGATGAGCGCCAGGGCGCCCGCAAGTCCGAGCGTGCCCGATATCTTTACGCCGATCAGCGTGGAAAGGGCAAGTATCAGCATGGCCTGTATCGACGCTTGCGTTGTGCCGCCGAGGGCCTTTCCCAGGACGATTGACGTCCGCGACACAGGAGCGACGAGAATTTCTTTCAGGAAGCCGAATTCTTTGTCGAACATGACGCTCATTCCGGAAAATATCGAGGTAAAGAGTACCGTCATGCCGAGGATCCCGGGCGCGAGAAAGTTGATGTAGTTCGTGCTACCGCCAGGCCCACCGAACGACAGCGATGAGCTGAATCCCGACCCAAATATGATGAGCCACAGCAGCGGAGTAATAAGAGAGGTGACGACCCGCGACCGAGCGCGGACATACCGGATCATCTCCCTGAGCCAAATCGTATAGACATCACCCATAAACTCCATTCGTCCGTTTGGCATCGCTATCGTCTCCCTGGACCGTGGAAACTGGCGAAACCGCTGGCCGCTTCCTGCGCCCGAATCTCGCGTCCCGTGTACTTGATAAATATGTCCTCCAACGTGGGCTCATGGAGTGAAATCGAGGGCACGGCGATCCCTTCTTGACGCGCCACGTCCATAAAGACCGGTATCGCAGTCTCGCCTTTATTAACGCTCAGCCGCAGCGTGCCGTCGACTAGTTGGGTCGACTTGACGACTTCGAGCTGTTCGAGCTTGGCCTTGAGCTGCTCACCCCCATTTGGCACCGTCATGATCACGACGTCGCCACCGACGTCGTGCTTAAGGTTATCGGGGGTGTCCATCGCTACGATCTTTCCGTGATCCACAATGGCAATGCGATCACACAGCTGATCGGCTTCATCCATATAGTGGGTCGTCAAGATCATCGTAATCTGCTTTTCCCTGTTGAGCCGCCCGATGTACTCCCAGATGTGCCGCCGGGTTTGCGGATCAAGCCCCAGCGTTGGTTCATCGAGAAAAAGGACTTTCGGGTGGTGAAGCAAACCGCGCGCGATCTCCAAACGCCGCTTCATGCCGCCGGAGTACTTCTTGACGATGACATCGGCCTTGTCACTCAGCTCGACGAGTTCGAGGACGTCGCGTATCCTCTCGCGAATTTCAGTTCGGGGCACTTTGTAGAGCCGGCCGTGGAAATCAAGATTCTCCCTGCCAGTCAAATTATCGTCGAGACTCGGATCCTGGAACACGATCCCTATCAGTCCCCGCACGGTGTCGGGTTCTTTTTTTACGTCGTGTCCGTAGATGCTGGCCGAGCCGCTCGTGGGCTTTACTATGGTGCACAGCATCGAGATGGTGGTTGTCTTGCCCGCACCGTTTGGCCCGAGCAACCCGAAAAGTTCTCCCTCTTCAATTTCTAGATTGATTCCGCTTACCGCTTCAACGTTCTCGAATCGTTTGAAGAGGTCATGTGTTTCGATAGCTTTCATCGCTGCTCACATTACATCAAAAGCGCATTTGCAGATTAAAATGTAGCCAACACTTTGGCTAACACTCTGCATTCAATATTTATCAGTTTGAGCATATATATAACTTGTTGATATATTACTGAGTAATACAACGCGGCATAGTATCGCACCTTGTCCGCCTTTTTGGGCTTTTTCGGCGCAGACGAGCTATTAAACGGCACGCGGTAACTCATAACGTTAAAGTACTAAAATGGCAAAGGATACGTGACAAAGATAAAAAACGGATGATCCCGCTATGGAGTTTTGGAATCCAAAGATCGAACGCTTGTCGGCAGAAGAGCTCCGAGAGCTGCAGGAACGGAAGCTGAGACGATTAGTCGAAAACGCGTTCGAATATAGCAATTTTTACAAGAAACGTTTTGGATCGGCCGGCGTTTCTCCAAGCGACATACGACGACTTGACGACATTCAAAAGCTGCCGTTTACGTACAAAACGGATCTGCGCGACACCTACCCGACCGGCATGTTCGCTGTACCACAGAGCCAGATCGAATCGGTGCTCATGCAGATTCCCGAAGTCGGCGACCACTTCCAGATTGTGGTCGACCGCGCCGGCCCTATGGATATTCTGACAGTTAAAGTCGGAGTTACGGAAAGTGCACTGAGCGACAGAATCGGCGCGCTGATGCAGCTGGAAGAACGGATAGCAAAGCAGCTGCGAGACGTGCTAATGGTGAACGCAAAAGTTGAACTCGTGGAACGGGGCACGCTGCCGCGATCGTCCGGCAAGTCGCAGAAGGTCATCGACCTTCGTGAGGTGTAGCACTGCTGCAAGGTGATGCGAATGGTCCAGAACAAAATGTTGAAGCAGATTACGTTGTTCGCCGAGAACAAACCCGGTCGGCTCACAAGCGCGACGAAAATACTCTCTGAAAACGGGATAAACATACGCGCTTTTACGATCGCTGATACCGGCGAATTTGGCATAATTCGATTCGTCGTGGACGATGCGGATGCGTCCTTGCGTCACTTGCGAAAAGCCGGTTTTACCGTGTCTGAAACCCAGGTGATTGGTCTCGAAATGCCCGACAAGCCCGGGGCTTTGTTTGAGATCAGCCGTGCACTTTCGGACAACGAGATAAACATCGATTACGCTTACGCTTACGCAAGCGCAACGCCGGATAAGGCAATCCTAATTCTCCAAGCAAGTGACCTCATAAGAGCGGTGAGATTGCTTACCGAGCGCGGCTTCCATCTCGTTGAGTCCTCACCATAACGAGCTCGCGAATAGCGGAGCACCGCAGCTTGTGAGCTGTCTCACCGAGCGAGAAGACGTTACTTGCGCACAGGAACTCGTTGTCGCGGTCAAAAAAGGTCCCGAGACCTGTCGCTTGGCGTCGCGATATCTCAAGGCGGTTCACTAGCCCCCTAATCGCCCGCGATGTCTGCTTTGGGTATGTCCGCCGCGATCGCACAGCGGAATGCCGGCACGTAACGAAATCGCAACAGCCCAGCTAGACGAGAAAGTGTGATAAACGCCAACGGCCAACTAGACACCAATGCAGCTTGAGATTGTAAAGGCCAAAGGGCTGGCCCATAACAGCTACCTCCTCTCTGATCACGGAGAGGCGATAGTTATCGATCCTCGTCGAGATTGTGCCATCTACGCGGAGCTAGCAGCCCGAGAATGCGCCCAAGTCAAGTATGTCTTTGAGTCGCACTGCAATGAAGATTTCGTGGTCGGTTCCCTCGACTTGCAGCGGCAAACCGACGCAGAAATCGGCCATAGCAAGGAAACGCATTTCCGATACGGAGATCACAAGCTTGCCGACGGTGATGCTTTCTATGTCGGCGACCTCAAAGTTGAAGTCGTGAGCACGCCGGGGCATACCGACGACAGCCTTTGCTTTGCCGTCTATGAACGACTGCACAGCGACACACCGTCATTCGTTTTTACCGGAGACACCCTGCTTGCGGGCGACGTTGGACGGACTGATCTCCTTGGGACGGACGCCGCCATCGCGCAGTCAAAAAAGCTCCATAGCAGCATTTTTGAAAGGCTCTTACCGCTCGGCGATCATCTAGTCGTGTATCCTGCTCATGGGATAGGAAGTGTTTGCGGACACAACATGAGCACCAGGGAGTTCAGCACTGTCGGCTACGAACGGCAAATGAATCCGCTGCTCCAACTTGACGAAGAACATTTCGTGCGCTATCTGACGGAACAGTCCCTTTCGCTGCCGCCTTACTTCAGTAGAGCACACAACCTGAATATTGCGGGCCCTCCGCCGATGCCACAGACGGTTCGCGAGGTCGACGCTAATCAATTTGAGGGACTTACTGGCACGGGCGCAATGACCATTATCGACACCCGCGAACCAGGGGCATTTGCCGGTTCGCATATTCCCGGGTCACTCAGCATATGGCTTGATGGCACAAGCTTCTTTCCCGGATGGGTGCTTGGCGATGATGAACCGGTCGCGCTCGTTACTGAAAGACCGTCGGACGCCGAAGTGGCTCGTACGTATCTGAGTCGGCTTGGCTTCGACAGCGTGGCAGCCCACCTCTGTAACGGAATACCCGATTGGCGGAACCGCGGTAAGCCAACCGCGCGGCTAAAGACGTGTTCGGTCGAACAGCTGAAAAAATCTGTGGAGCGGGCGGCTGTCAACGTGCTAGACGTTCGCGATGAGCCGGAGTGGAAAGAAGGACATATCAAAGAGGCACAGCACCTCTTCGTTGGCTACCTAAAACAGCAATTTGAGCGTATACCACAGGATAAGCCGCTCGCCATTCACTGCTCGTGGGGCGCACGCGCTAGTCTGGCCGCAAGCATCTTGCTAAGCCTCGGATTCGTAAACGTCTACGTCGTCCTCGGCGCGATAAGGGCTTGGAAAAGCCTCGCATATCCGCTCGAAAGCGGCTAGGGGCGTAGCTGCACGCCCAATTGGTGGGATCGTAGCCACCTAGTAGACTCTCGTCGGCACCTGCGACGTTACCAAAAAAGAGCGAAAAAGGAAGCCCCTTGCGCTAAGGCGGGCCGAAGCCCATCTCGCGCAAAGGAGCTCACGTTGTTGTGCACGATTATCTGAGCGTTCCGGCAAAGACCTGCCACGCAAGCGCTGTTTTTGCGACGATGCTGAGGACGATGTATCCGTACTCCCCGTACAGGTAGTCCTTCCACCTCCCCACCTTCTTATATTGGAGGAACATGTTGAGGGGGAACAGCAGGAAGAAGAACGTCAAGGACCCGAGGATGTAGTAGATGAACGTGGGAACCGTCGATCCCTGTGTCGCTCCTATGAAGTACATGAATATGACTATCCACGGAATAACGCCGGCGAATGATCCAAATATGAACGCTGTCCAGTTCGTTTTTTCAGTTTTCTGGTTATGCAGCTCCGTCATCAGCCCGAAAAGGTTCATCGTCGCGTTAATGCCGAATAGCGGGATGAGGGCAGCTATGTCATAGACGCCGCTGAGCATAGCGATCGCGACGATCATGACCGATGAGCTCAGTGCATAGTCGTACCAGCGCGCGTAGTTGATGTGCTTCTTAAGGTTTCTGACGTACCACCGGTTTGCGAGCGGCGATGCCATTAACAGATGGTCAATCGTTGAAATCAACAGAAACAGGGCAACGAGAAGCCCCACGCGGAGCTCGTAGATGGTGTTCTCAACGGGTGCGAGAAGCTGTGTGGTCGCGTTGAAATGGAGATAATACGTGTTTATTGGAAGTTTGAACGAGTTGCTCAAAAAGACTATGGCAATGGCTTGAACTAACAGGAATAAGCCCGCAATGACGTTGAACGTCCTAAGTCGCTTAAATTTCCCTTCTTCTTGGTTTTCCATCGTTTGCCTCCCTTTATTTAGCAAGAAAATTGTTTTCTTTCACTATTTAACGATTTTCTTTTATGAAGCAGAGAGCTGCGATCGCGCTTCCTTCCCTTAATAGCGGCTTTTGAACCGGACGCCAAGCAAGACATCGTTTTCAGCAGCACAAACAGCCTGAGAATGGAAGCGGTCAAGACGCGCTTTAACATAAAAGCACTGAGCAGATGAGCCCAAACGCGGGCCCTGCGCAAGGTGCCAGAGGCACGTCAAAGCAGACGCAGTCCGTTTTCCGGGGAGGTGCAGAGACGAAGGAAGACAAGAAAGAGCGCTTCAAGCACTGCGCTACCCAGACGCTTTCAGCGGCGTTTTCAGCGAAGACTGCGCGAACGGATTCTTACCTGCATTGCGTCGAGTTACCTTCCACGTTCAGCGTTGCTTGTCACTCCACGCGGTCATGCCACCCTTCAACACAAAGACTCGCTCAAATCCTGATTCCTGAAGCATTCGAGCTGCAGTCTCTGAGCGTTTCCCGGTGCGGCATACCACGATAATATCTCCCCGTTCTTTCGTCGAGAGCTCCTCTAAACGCTGTTCAAGCAGTTGAAGCGGGATGTTTACCGCACCAGGCAATCGCCCTAACTCGCCCCCAAGTTCGTGTGGATCGCGCACATCAAGCACGAAACATTCCGGTTCCGCCCGCAATCTTCGAGCAAGCTCCGCCGGCGACAAATACGCGAAGCGATCTTGGCTCTTGTCACGTGCATTTAGCTCCTTATCTTTCACAGGATCCCCCTATGTGCTCACGGCTTGTGCTGCCATCCGCCCCCTTGGGGCTTTTTGAACGTGAACACCGTCTTAACGTATTAGCTGACGCCGATATTATTCTTCGAGCTCTTTATAACAGAGCCACCAGTCGTAGTTGTCATACATTTTGGCACGTTCTTTGGCCGTCTTTTCATCGGACGGGGGAGGTATGAGTACCTTCTTTCCGATAAGCTCGTTTTGGGGCCATCCCGCGGGCATTGCGACGCCGTACTTGTCGGCGATTTGGAGGGCTTTCAGTGCTCTAAGTACCTCGTCCATGTTTCTGCCGACTTCTTGTGGGTAGTAGATTATCAAACGGACGACGCTCTTGGGATCGACTATGAACACCGCGCGCACGGTATTTGACGCCTTACCCGGGTGAATCATCCCCAGCATCGATGCGACCTTGCCGGTGTCTGCGATTATTGGAAACGGAATTTCTACGTCTAAGTTCTGTTGGATCCACTCAGTCCACTTCATGTGCGACACCACTTGATCGATGGAGAGTCCAATAAGCTCACTGTTCAGCTTCTTGAACTCGTCTGACCGTTTGGCGAAGGCTACAAACTCCGTCGTGCACACTGGGGTAAAATCTGCAGGGTGACTAAAAAGCACGAACCACTTACCGCTGAAAGCATCCGGCAGCGTCATCTTGCCGTGGGTCGTTTGGACTTCTATGTGCGGGAATTTGTCACCGATCAACGGTATGCCTTGCGCAACTCGTGCGCTTTCTCCGGCGCTCATTGCAGCGCTTGCTGAACTCGATTGCATACGATAAGGTCTCAGAAGCATGCATATATAAATTATGCAAAAACTCGAATTCAATTTAAGCCAAGGACAAAGGCTTCCTTTTTGCTGTTCTTGCAGTTTGCCGCGATAGCTTTAATTTTTGCGCCGTTTGGGAAAACACAAGCCTCAAGGCTTTATCATGCTACAGAGAGATTTGCATTACGTATAAATCCGTGGTCGTCCGACGACGACACAATCGCTTGACGACGCAGGCGGCTGTGCCAGCTGAAAAG
>JBAULJ010000257.1:0-2736 GCA_049578125.1 Halobacteriota archaeon | reverse complement strand
GGTAAGTACATGCGCATAGTAGCTAACTACAAGCACTATAAGGAACTCAACGAGGAGGTCGTGCAGGCGATTAATAATGGCGCAGCGCAGCTGACGCTCGAGGACGTAAACGGCCAGAGGTTCATTGCTGACTGTCTAAAAGGTAAGCTCAAGATTGACATCTACGGCACCCCTGGAAACGACTTAGGGATGTTCATGGATGGTCCAACGGTAACCGTCTTTGGTAACGCCCAAGACGGCGTCGGAAACACGATGAGTTCAGGCAAGATAATCATACACGGTGACGGACGAGACATCTTAGGCCATAGCATGCGGGGCGGCAAAATTTTCGTTCGAGGTGACGTCGGCTACAGAGTGGGCATACATATGAAGACCTACAAGTCCAACGTTCCAGTAATAGTTGCCGGCGGACACGCCGGAGACTTTCTTGGAGAGTACATGGCTGGCGGCATAATCATTATCTTGGGAATTCATAATGCGGCCAAGAAAACCGAGATTTTAGGGGACTGGGTAGCGACAGGACAACACGGAGGCGCTATTTACGTCAGAGGCCAGGTCGATGACAGCAAGCTCGGAAATGGCGCATCACAATTTCCGATGACCGCTGATGACGAAATGGCTGTCAAGAGAGTGCTCACGGAGTACTGCAGCGTATTTGGCTTGGGCCTCGATAGCGTATTTGACACGGAATTCACAAAGATAGCACCGGTCTCGCACAGGCCTTATGCTGCATTGTATACCTGTGAATAACTTGCGGAGGCGACATGGACCTGCTCTCATTCAAAGACTTGAAGCGGAAAGTGTGGGACACTGAAAAATGCTGCGGATGCGGAGCGTGTGTAGGCGTTTGCCCTACGGAAGCTCTTTATTTTAACGAGGGGGCTGATCACCCCAAATCGAACGACTACTGCAAGGTGACGCGTGATGCAGTGCCGTGCGCAGCCTGCTATTATGCTTGTCCGCGGATCGAAGAAACCTGCTCTGACGGGTTCGGTGATATCATATCAATATTTGAATCAAAATCCAAGGTGCCCGTTTCAGAGGCCCAGTCAGGCGGAGTCGTTAGTTCTGTACTCGCAGCCGCGTTTGAGTCAAACCTAATAGACGGCGCGATAGTGATGGGCGTGGATAAATGGAGCCAATTACCTCAACCCACATTCGTGCAAACGTCGGATGCAGTTGTTAGGGCGGCAGGATCAAAGTATGTATGGGCACCAATCCTAAAGGCGCTTAGAGATGCGATAGAAGATAGAAAGCTGCGAAAGATTGCTGTGGTAGGGACGCCTTGTGTAACCACTGCGGTTAGAAGGATTCGCCAATCGAACGTCGATGTCTTGTCGATATATAAAAACGCAATTCGACTTTCCCTCGGGCTGTTTTGCACAGAGATATTCACGAATAGCCTTCTTGACGATTTGCGAACAACTCACGGGATCAAGCCGTGGGAGATAAGCGGATTCGACGTGAAGGGAAAGCTCATAGTCAAACTGAGGAATCAAGCTACGCTCGAGTTGCCTCTAAAAGACGCAGGCGCCTCAAAAAGACGTGGCTGTGAACATTGCGTTGACTTTACGAGCGAAGACGCAGATTTGTCGTTTGGAAGCGTTGGCGCATCTGCGGGGCACACTGTTGTGATTGTGCGAACGGATGTCGGTGAAGGTTTTTTGAAGCTCGCAGAGAGCACAGGACACATAGAGCTTAAATCAGGCGTCAATATTGCCGCAATAGCGAAGATTGGAGGGAAAAAGAAGGGCATGTCTCTTGAAAAGGCAAAAACAGCCCTAGCAGAACGCGCCTGAGCGGCGAGTCTTCGGCTAGGAACAAGACTGAATGATTGACTCCAAGTACTCTCTTCCGCGCTTCTGTCCTTCAATCGTCCGGTGTTCGTCGATTAGGAGCCTGTCATATTGTATTTCGTGAAGTGCCTCAATAACAGCTCGCCAAGGGACCGAACCCTGCCCGACAATCGAATGGGTCTCTCGAAATCCGTCGTTGTCGTGGATGTGCACGTGTTTGATTCGCGAGCCGAAATCGCGAATCATTTGTGGTATAGGAACGTCTGTGGTGTTACAGTGACCAACGTCCAGCGCCAATTGCAGGAAAACTGACCCAAACTCGTCGACAATTTGCACGAGAGCTTCCCCAGTCCAGGTCCGCTTAAATGCGGGCGCAAGCCGCGGCATGTTTTCTAAACACACGAGAATTCTTTCGTTCTCTGCTTTTTCGCATATCTGCAAGAAAGAGTCGTGCTCATTTTCCTTAGAAATTCGTTCAAATTTTTGCAGGCTTCTTGGATAGCTAACAATACCAGGGTGGACCACGACTAGCTCGCATCCGAGTTCGTTGGCGTAAGTGATAGAGTTGAGTATTTCATTTACGGACGCCTCCCGAAGCTTCGGATTGATGCTCGCGAGATTTACGCTACAAAAAGGCGCATGCATCGTATAGGTAAGTCCGTAGTTCGATTTTAGTTCAGTAAGCACGTTGACGTTAGGCGTGCTGTAGTGAACGTGGGGATACTCTGAAACGAGTTCGATAGCATTGAACGTCTGAACGGCGCTTAAGATAAACTCCTGAACGTCTTGTTCAATCGCTGACGAGACACCATATAACATTGCCATGCTGCTAAGGCGCGGTCCTCAAAGGAGCGAATAGCTTTCGCTTACGTCTCGTACTCTTGTTTGAGCGCCTTAACAGCTTCTATCACGACCCCTATGTATAGGCTTGCATCTGTGC
>JBAULJ010000256.1:0-10334 GCA_049578125.1 Halobacteriota archaeon | reverse complement strand
CATTATGCTCGTCGATCTGGCGCGCAACGATGTAGGCCGAGTTGCCGAGGCCGGCAGCGTGCACGTTCCTGCTTTTATGGACGTGCAGCGCTACAGCCACGTGCAGCACATCGTCTCGCTGGTTGCGGGGAAATTGCGCGATGGCGCTGACTGCTTTGACGTCCTGCGTGCGGCGTTTCCGGCAGGCACGGTGTCGGGCGCGCCTAAAGTGCGCGCTATGGAAATCATTGAAGAGCTTGAGCCCGCCCGGCGGGGGCCGTACGCCGGTGCGGTCGGCTACTTCTCGTACAACGGCGACATGGATTTCGCCATTACCATACGGGCGCTGTGTGCTAAAGGGGGCACATGTCACCTTCAAACGGGAGGCGGGATCGTTGCTGACTCCGTGCCCGAGAATGAATGGATGGAGACCGAATTCAAGGCCAGGGCGTTGGTGAAGGTGCTCGAGAATAGAGGAGATGATGTGCGATGAACGTGCTCGTTATTGATAATTACGACTCATTTGTGTACAACCTCGTCCAACACGTTGGCGAGTTGGGCGGTACGCCGCTCGTTTACCGAAACGACGAGTTGACCCTCGAGGAGGCGACGGCACTTGATCCCGACCGGATCATCCTTTCTCCCGGTCCCGGCACCCCGACAGAGGCGCGCTTCTTCGGCGTGTGCTCCGCTATTTTGAAAGGTCTGAGCCCGACGACGTCGACTCTCGGGGTGTGCCTCGGCCATCAAGGAATCGTTGCGGCCTTTGGCGGGCGCATCACCACTGCTCAGCGTGTGATGCACGGCAAGACAAGCCACATCCGACACTGCGGGTCAGGGCTGTTTGATGGGATCGAGAATCCCTTCGTCGCCACCCGCTACCACTCCCTCGTTGCGGACCGCGCATCGCTCCCTTCGTGCCTCGAGGTAACGGCCGAGTCGTGCGACGACGGGGAGATCATGGGCGTCCGCCACGACACGTACCCGATAGAGGGGGTGCAGTTCCACCCCGAATCCATCATGACCGCCGCCGGCAAGCGGGTCATCAGTAATTTTCTCAAAGGAAAGAGAGCGTGATCAGAGAGAGCATACCGAAGGTTGTAAGCGGAGCGAACTTGACGGCTCAAGAGGCACGTGCCGTCATGGTGGAGATGCTGTCGGGCGCAGCGACAGAAGCACAGATTGGGGCTTTTTTGACCGCTCTTTCCATGAAAGGGGAAACTGAGGAGGAGCTGTTTAGCTTTGCGTCGGTTATGAAGGAGTTCTGCCGCATCATCCATCCGAACGTCAAAGGGCGGATGGTCGATACGTGCGGCACGGGTGGCGACGGCGCAAAAACCTTCAACGTCAGCACCGTGGCGGCATTGGTCGCAGCTGGTGCGGGCGTCATAGTTGCAAAGCACGGAAACCGCTCCGTTACGAGCAACAGCGGCAGCGCCGACGTGCTGGAACGTCTCGGACTGAACCTGTCCCAAGAGCCAGACGAGGTCAAAAATGCCATCGAAAAGATCGGTATCGGGTTCATGTTCGCCCCCCGGTTCCATCCGGCAATGCGCGCCGTCCTTAAGACGCGACAGGAGATCGGCGTGCGAACGGTTTTCAACCTTCTCGGGCCACTCGTCAACCCAGCAAACGCCCAAGCGCGCCTCCTTGGTGTCGCCGAGCGGGCGTGGGTGACGCCACTTGCCACGACGTTGATGGCGCTCGGATGCGAAGAGGCCATGGTCGTCCACGGGAGCGGCGGACTTGACGAGATCTCGCTCTTTGGAAAGACAGTCGTCGCACGAGTGAAGGGAACGAGCCTTACGTATCATGAGCTGAGTCCCAGAGACTTCGTGCTCGAGCCGGTCAAACCGAGCCAGCTTCTCGTCGCTGATCCGCAAGAGAGCGCTCGTCTGACGATCACGTTGCTCAACGGATATCCCGACGTTCGGGAACCAAAGATGGACTTTACCCTCGCCAATGCGGCCGCAGCCATTCTCGTCGGTGGTCTTGGCGATGATCTGCCTTATTGTGTTGAATTGGCGGCCGAATCGATCGCAAGCGGTGCAGCCTATGGGAAACTCAGAGCGCTCGTCGAGCTCTCCGGCGGTACCCTTTCAGTGCTCGACGAGTTGGAGGGGTCGCATGCCTGATTTCTTCGACGTCCTGTGTCGTACCGCTCAAAGAACAGTCACGACAGGTTATTACACCACGTTCGCACAGCGCGATGAACCTCCACACGTCGCCGCCACGCTTCGTCTGAGTGAACGCATCACGACGTGCGCGCATCTCCCGCTCATTGCGGAGGTCAAGGTCGCGTCCCCGACAAGGGGAGTACTGCGAGTTAACGTGGACGCCGGCGAAATTGCGAGGCATATGGAGGCGGGAGGTGCCACTGGAATTTCCGTGGTGACCGAACCCGATTTCTTTAAGGGCTCGTCTCATTTGCTGGAAAACGTCCGAAGCAGCGTCTCCGTCCCGCTCCTCATGAAAGACTTCTTCGTCAGCGCCTGCCAGATCGAAGCCGCGCGAGACGCAGGTGCAAGCGCTATTCTGTTGATACAAGCACTCTTTGACCGGGGGTACGCGACATGCGGAGCAGAGGAAATGATCGACTTCGCGCACGCGGCCGGACTTGAAGTGCTATTGGAGGCGCATACCGATTCGGAATTTGAGCGTGCCATATCCTCTGACGCGGACCTTGTTGGGATCAACAACCGGGATCTGAGGACGTTAAACGTCGACCTCATGACCACAAAGGAAATCCTGGAAAAAGTCCCCGCTGATGGGAGAATCATCATCAGTGAGAGCGGCGTTACGACCCCCGAAAACGCGCTATTTCTCAGGCGATGTGGCGCAGACGCGTTATTGGTCGGTTCTGCACTCATGCGGGCTGCGGACGTGCGTCTCGCCGTAGACAGGTTGGTGAGGGCGGCATGAGGCGAGTCCGCGTTAAGATCTGTGGCATAACAAATAAAGAGGACCTCGAAATAGCCGTCGATGCCGGTGCGGACGCGCTCGGCTTCGTCGTGGACGTACCTGAGTCACCGAGAAGCGTGTCACTGGATCGCGCACGAGACCTTGTCGAAGCGACGCCGCCCTTCGTCCAAGGGGTCGTCGTTTCTGTGTTCCAAACCTTTGATCGCCTAGAGACACTCTGCTCGTGCCTGGCCCCCGATGTGGTGCAATTGGCTGGCACGCTGCCTCGAGATGACTCGATTTATGAACACGTCGGCGGTGTTCGGGTGATCCGCGCCATCGCGGTGAATGACCAGGCGGTGTCGCACACGGCTCTCTCCCTTGCAGCTCGTTGTGACGCGGTTCTTACCGACTCGTGCGTTCCAGGCGCACACGGTGGCACCGGGATAGCTCATGACTGGGCTGTGAGCCGGGCCATCAGGGAACGAATCGCGCCTATCCCCCTCATCTTAGCAGGAGGCCTGACGCCGGGCAACGTTCGAGCAGCTATCGAAACGGTGCGCCCCTATGCCGTTGACGTTTCAAGCGGAGTTGAGATCCGCCCCGGCATCAAAGATCACGCGAAGATTCGCGCCTTTATCGAAGCAGTGACGGAGGCAACGTATGGACTATAGCGATTATCCCGTCAAAGGTAAGTATGGACGGTTTGGGGGCAGTTTCGTCCCCGAAACGTTGTTCGCAGCGCTTTCAGAGCTCGAAATGGCATATGCGCGTCTTCGCGGCGACAAAGAATTTCAGCAGCGGCTCAGCGGCTATCTGTCAACGTTTGCGGGAAGGTCAACTCCCTTGTATTATGCAGAGAACCTCTCCCAGAAACTCGGCGGTGCAAGAATCTACCTCAAGCGTGAGGACCTTGCCCACGGCGGCGCCCACAAGATCAACAACACGCTCGGTCAGGCACTGCTGGCTAAACACATGGGGAAAACACGTGTTATCGCCGAAACGGGAGCAGGGCAGCACGGCGTAGCGACCGCTATCGCGTGTGCCGCGCTGGGGCTCAGCTGTGAAGTCTATATGGGGGCCGAGGATATGGAGCGTCAGAAGCTCAACGTGTTCCGGATGGAGCTCCTCAACGCAGCGGTACACCCGGTGGAACTCGGATCGAAGACCCTCAAGGACGCGATCAATGAAGCCCTGCGCGATTGGACTGCCAACGTACATACGACGTACTACTTGATCGGTTCCGTCGTGGGACCACACCCCTACCCCATGATTGTCCGGGACTTCCAAAGCGTAATCGGGCGTGAAATACGCGAACAGATGAAGCGACAGGTCGGGCGCCTCCCGGATGCGCTCATCGCGTGCGTCGGAGGCGGCAGCAACGCGATCGGCACGTTCTATCCGTTCCTTGACGACGACGTCGCGATGCACGGAGTCGAGGCTGCAGGAGCGGGGTTGGCGACGGCAAAGCACGCGGCGTCGTTGTGCGCAGGATCAGAGGGAGTTTTCCACGGCATGCTGACGTACCTGCTTCAAGACGCCGACGGACAGGTTCAGGCGACGCACAGCGTTTCAGCCGGCCTCGACTATCCCGGCGTTGGCCCCGAGCACGCGTTTTTGAAACACGAGAAGCGAGTACTCTTTAGCGCCGTGACTGACACGGAGGCGCTTGAGGCCTTCCTCGAACTGTCGAGAACGGAGGGCATCCTGCCCGCTTTGGAGTCGGCGCACGCCGTTGCTCACGCTGTGGAGCTCGCGCCTACCTTAGACCGGGACGACGTCATCGTCGTTACGCTTTCAGGCAGGGGCGACAAGGACGTGGACGTGGTGGGACGTTACGTGGGGGCAAATATATGAGCGCCATCGCAGCGAAGTTTCGCGAATTGAGACGAAGGAACGAGGGCGCCCTCATCGCGTACGTGATGGCGGGCGATCCCGCACCGAAGCACACCGTTAAAATTGTCGATGCGTTGGTCGCCGGCGGGGCCGACATCGTTGAGCTCGGAATCCCGTTCTCCGATCCGATAGCAGACGGTCCGACGTTGCAGCGCGCGGCGGTGCGGGCGTTGGAAGCAGGAACAACCCCTCGGAAGGTTTTTGATGTCGCCCGCGCGATAAGGAGGGCGCACGATGTCCCGTTAGTTGTCATGACGTATTACAACATTGTGCACCAGATGGGCGTAGAAGCGTTCTGCAGCGCGGCTGAACAAAGTGGCGTGAACGGCGTCATCGCTCCGGATCTCCCTGTGGAAGAGGCGGCGCTGTATAAGGAGGCAGCGACGCGTTACGGCCTTGATACCATCTTTCTCGCCGCGCCATCAACTTCAGAGGCGCGACTGGAAAAGCTCTTGAACGCCTCATCGGGTTTCTTGTACCTTGTTTCAGCGAATGGAGTTACTGGCGCGCGCGAAACGGTGCAGGATGAAAGCATCGCGTTTATAAAACGAACCGCTTCTATCATTCGAGGGAGGGCGCCATTAGCGGTCGGATTCGGCCTTTCGCTGCCTTCCCACGTCCGGCAGGTGATCGACAACGGAGCGAACGCGGCGGTAGTGGGGAGTAGATTCGCGCAGATTGTAGAGCAGAATCTCGACGATAGCGACAAGATGCTAAAAATGCTGCGCCAGCGCGCTCAGATGCTAAAGAGAAGCACTTTGCTGAGCGGAGCCACAGACGTGACGCATAAGCGTTCCCGTTCTTGAATCTGGGCAGCTTTTCACCAGCAGACGCCAGTTCTTCAGAGGCCGTTTCTTTAGCTTGTAGCGCGCCTTCACACGGCGGAGGTCGCTGGTTCGAATCCGGCCGAGCCCATTGTTCTGCGGGGTGCTTTGGTCGATTGGAGCTTCTTACGTTGGCGGATTTACAAGACCTCCCTTTTCAATTAGTTTGTCTAATTTGTCTACTTCAGGCACAACAAAAAAACCGGAAACGCCATCTAGTTCAACTTCATAAATACTCGCGGTTTCACCAGCTAAGCCGCGTAAATCCCTCGGCAAACGGATAATGGGGTATGAGTAATTGGGATTTGACGACTGAACTGATATTCTGGTAGTAAATATCTTTTTCACGGTACTCACCTGCCTTGAACTTGTTTTATCTTAGCATAAAGACCCTAAGCAAACCTCTTACGAACCATTCAGTTGTGTCAGTTGGTTGAAGTAGAGAGAAAAGGGGAGCGGAAGAAGCCGGAGAGTTGATTTTTATATCTCTCCAACAGAATCTGTTGAGCGAAAGGTGCTGTTAGATGCTTTAAAGGATCTCGTCCTTTGATCATATAAGTTCGTTGAATACGTTGCTTTTTCCCAAAGTCATCTTGTTAAAAACCGATGCTATGTAGCAACCCGATAGTTACCGAAAATATTGTCGCGATCGCAACGAACATAGGTGGAATCCATTGACGGTAGCGGGAAAGCACCTCTACCTCATAACTCTTAATTAGTATATCAGATTTGCATTCAGACGAGCCTGCCAGTCGCATGATCAGATTGATTACTTGAGTTCCTGAGATGGAAAAATTACAGTTCCAAAGATACGATATATCCGAAGAATCGATCAACTGCTGCTGTTTTAGATCACCATTCACTTTTAAGCCAGCTCCCTGCAATTCAACTTCAAAATAACTTAATGCTTTTTTGACAGCAGGGTTTAACGAGAGAGAGATATTATGCGTATCTCCCATGTGACAGCGTTTGGGTATAATCAACCAGCCTTGACTTACCAGATCCTTGAGTTCAGGATAGTGCTCAGTTGGATTCTTTGGATTTAGGTCTAGATCATACATCAATGGTAATGTGATGCCCAAGAAACTAAATGCAATCACAATAGAAACAATGATAGGCCATTGCTGTAACAGCTGGTTACCATTTCCTTTTACGAAAATACTGTAAACTAAGACAATTATAAACAAGAAAAACAAAGCGAGCTCAACCATATAATTAAGCTCTTTTATTAAGTCTAATCGCCGAATCTCTTGGTCTTCTGTATCTTCAGCTGATGAACTCGTGATGTGGATCGTCTCGATGTCAGTTACACTTCGAAAGAATATGACGAATACTATCGTGACAACACCAAAGACTGAAACGATGAAAGAGGATGCTAGCATCCTAACATATTCTGAAAATGGCGCAAAAAACGCGAAATAAATAAAAAAGAACGCAACGGAGTTAATACCTAGAAGAATAAGAATTGCTATTGCCGTTTTACGTAATCTAAGCATAGTATTGTAGAGTTTATGAGCTGCTTCAGACTTCAAGGGGTCTCGCTCCAAAGTCGCAATTTAGATAGCACGTAAAACTAAGGCATAAGAACTTAATCATTTCTGTTTTGGCAGTTTCAGTAGATTCTAAATGTCTAAGCAGATTGATTAAACTGCGATTAGGTGGTCTTATATCCGCTGTCGATAAAAAAATGACCGGATAAGGATAGCCAGATAAGTCTTATTCACCGTTAAGAGTGGATGATGGAGGTCGGCGTAAATCCGAGGACTATTTGTGCGCCGGTACATTGGACTCTCGACGGACAACCGCTTTATGCGCTACGTTTAAAGCACTCGTTATCTAGCGCTTGTTTACTTGCAACGCGCGAGTTAGTGTTTTAATAGGGATCTCTTTCTCTTCTCTTTTCAGCAGCTTTCTTTTCTGCAAAGTTGACACTTGTTGTGTCTATCGGATCATATCGAATGCCACGATCTCCTGAATACTCCTTCGTATGTAAAAATCGATTAGACAATATTTCTTCCGTAATACCTCCGGGAAATGCAGCACACGTCCCGTTGTCGTAGTGTTTACAATTCCAGCACTGAGATAAAACTCTCTTTTGATTCTTAATAAACGATTTATGGGCGAATTGCTCACCGATATTGACGAGAAAATCAGGATGCGCACGCCGCCCAGCAGAAGATAATATACCCTGCCGCTCAGCTTCAGAAAATATTTCTTCGATCTCTCGTTGGTGAAAAATCCATGCTATATACCATTTATCGCGGCGGGTCGCTACTGCAACTAGCACTTCTTCGCTGAGCCCGGATCTTATGAGGTTCTCTAGTTCATCAATAAGATTACTTACGCCCTCTTTTTGGGAGATGATTCGATCTCGAGGCGCCAGTATTTTGTGAAATACCTCAATACTCGTATCAGATATCCTCCCAGCAACTGTGAGCGATAGGAGCTCATAAATCGCATTCATCGCTGTCTGTTCATCCTTTGTGAAACTCGAAAAGACGTGTGGCTCTGCCCTCACCTTCTTATACCAATCATCATCTAAAATTTTTTCAAGGTAACTTTGATAAAACGTAAGCAACGTATTTACGAGCGCATTATCATCAAAATTCAGCTTTCCGCCTTCGAGATCTGTGCTTATGTAACCCCTAAGCCAGTACAAGTTGGAGAAAATTCGAAGTATGTCGCTGTACGACAATCTGCGCAGGTGGTTTATGTTACTTCGACGCTTCTGCCTATCTGAGAACCACGTCAACAGGAAAGTCAAGACAACGCCAAATATGGCACCTAACGCGTAAACAAATAAAATCTCCCAGTCGATCATCTCTTCACCCCCTATGAGCGACACAGATACGTTGAACGAGGGCACTGCAGCTTGTGTGTCGTCGTTTAGTTGTGCATCACCATTCTTAACACAATTGGGCGAACCGATTAGCCGCTTGTGCGACACTTTAGATATGCAAATCTATGAGTTTAACGCCAACTTCTGAACCGAGCCCGTAGCTCAAAGGAAATGGCTAAATAAATGGATCTTGTTACCGTTGAAGAAGCTATCCACCCCGTCACTCACTGCTTAGCATAGTCCAAAACATAGCGGTCGTACTGCTATCTCTCGTCGTTGCGGGGCTAATAGTGGTCCTCGTGTGGGTTCCATGGGCCATGAAACACGCCGATCAAGGAAAGTGATCATCGCCCCTCTTTAGGTCGAGTGCGCTCTCTCGATGCCTGTCGACGGGAACGAGGTCAGCCACGGGAGTCAAATCGGAAAGCTAAACAGCCCTATCTTCTCCCGCTTGTCGTGGTGCCAAACTAATCCAAAATGTGCTCGGTTAAGTCCGACGCTGTTGCGATAGCCTTCAGGCCCTGCGATACCGACTTGTATCAGGTAGCTCGTGGCACGATCGCGCTCCACCCATCGCGACCGTATCTCGTACCCAGCGAACCGGTTCTGCTGCGCGTGCATCGCCCCTAAGAGGTCACCGGCGCGGTCCGAGTACGCCGCCTCCTCGTGTTCGTGCCCGCACAGGATGACGTAGCCACCCCCGTACTCCCGCTTGACGTAGCGAAACGCCGCCTCCGGCGTGTAGTGGTACCCGCTCGCGTCGAGGTACGAAGTCGACGCGATCCGCTGCCACGAGCGCTCGAAGAGCCAGCCATCGCCAAGCTCGCGCGGATCGATCGGACCGCCGTGTACAGCAATGATCCTGTTGTCCACGTCGAGGTAGCAATGCGGAAGTGTCCGCAGGAATGGCGCGCAGTTAGCGCAAAGTGCGTGTGCCTGCCTACTTTTTATGTCGCTGCCTGAGACCGGACGGCCAAAGAGCAGTGCCTCATCGTGATTGCCGAGTAGTGAGACGACGGGAACGATGTGCTGCAGAGCTCGCAGCCTTTCGACCACTTCTCGCGGATGGTATCCGCGCTCTACGGTGTCGCCGAGGTTGAGTATGTTTTCGACTTTGAGTGCGTTTGCACAAAACGTTTGTCGGCGACGACAGAACAAATCGCTTCGAGCGCCTCGATATCAGCGTGCACGTCGGATATGACCAGCAAAGACATGGGCTACTACCTCGTGAACGACAGCGCTATCGGTTCTCCAGTGGTTTTCCGCTCACGCTGAAATGTGAATTGTCGGAACGCGACACCAAAGGTGAGACGTCGCCTCATGATCTCTTTCCAAGGATTCTCGCTGCGGCAGCTCACGCGTCAGCGCTTTTGAGGTCACCACATCGCCCGTTCAGCGAGTCTGGCGACCCCGATGTTGTGAGCAGCTGCGTCTTTTCGACGGGCGACGTTCAGCCCACCGCTGCTAGCGCGGTGCTCGGCTCTTGGACGAGCGTTGCGCCTGAACGCGGATCGGTTCGGAACTGCGCCGTCTCCACCCTTACGTAGGTGCCGTTTTGATTCGCGATCGTCCAGAAGTCATAGCTCGCATACGCCCGATCGCCGACCGCGTTGAGCGTCGTGTTGCCGGTGATGCCGCTGTATGAACTAGCGATACGCGGAATCGCCTCCCGCAGCGCTGTGCTGTTCTGCGCGCCCGCCTCGGCTAATGCGCGAGCGACGATCCACATAGCGTCGTACGCGAAAGAGCCATAGGGCGTTTGCACGGTGTGCTGCACACTCGCGTTTTGCGTGAAGCGCTCATAGCGTTCGCCTTGCCCTTCGACTTGTTGCACCGCGGTGTAGTTGAGGCGAGCGGCAGACTGCGCGGCCGTTTTGTTGGCGAGGATGGCGTTG
>JBAULJ010000255.1:0-5875 GCA_049578125.1 Halobacteriota archaeon | reverse complement strand
CTTTAAGCCACTTCTCTATCTAACGTGCAGTCATCAACTGAAGCCAAGAGAGAGAGACCCCTATAACGTAAGAAATTTGTTATAAACGTTCAAATAGCTCCTAGCTATCCTATATTCTGCCTCGGTCTACAATTGCTAAGGCTGTGAAACCGCTCCGGTTAACAAAAGGTCGATGCTTGGACCAAAAGAAGTTCATGTGACTATTTTACGGGTGCGCGCGGTTAACAGCCTTAGTTACTACTTATTATTTTTTCAACACCTAAACTCTCGCCACACCATCACAGGGACTAACGATGAACCCAGTCGGCTCGGACCCTCCCTTGGGAGCGGTTTGATAGACACGAGTCGACAGTCCCGCAAGCCTTGAGAATGCGTGGGGCAATCGAATCATTGGGTAGGTGTAACCAAGTTTTGCGCGATGCAGCGAGATTTTGGTGCGGTGGATCTCCGGGAGTTGGTTTTTTTGTAGCGCACCATCAACAAAAAGGCCGAGTGATGTTCAGCAGCGTGCATAGTGAGGGAAGACGTTGTGGTTTGACACATAATCGTTATGATTGGCCGCGTGCGACTAAGTGCAGATCAACACTTTAGCAAAAGAAAGGCTCTTAGGTGCTTGTCTCGTAATGCTCCATTTTAACCTGGATGTTGTGTTTGAAAAGAGGATCATAAGACGGTGGATCACTCTTCAGCGCCTTTTATACAGAAGTAGTAGCCGCTGAGTTTGTATTCGATAGACACGGGGCAGCTATTGCACACGCATCCCTTCATCTGAGGCGTCTTTTCACTCTTGCCCACAGCGCAAAACACGCGGCTCCTAAGACTGTTATGCGAATAGGTGCGACAAGTCATGCAAATGCACTTCTTCTTGTTTTCGGGAGTCATCGGAACCTTCATTGGGTGTTACCTCCTCTTGACCTTTCACGTACATCAAACTGTGCCAGCTAAAAGGCAAGGAGATCATCTTGCACATCGTATAGAATGCTGTCGAAAATTTTCGTGTCAATGTGACTTGGATGGCAAAGGTGCTTCCATTGTTATTGTGGAAGACCTCTGGAAAACGCTTAGGCATTCGATACGTCAAAGGATATTCATAAGATACCCTTTTTAGGGCAACGCAAATTTATCATTACATATAAGGAGGTCAGGAAATGATTAAGGAGATCACCGCACGGGAACTTAATATCGATGGCTTCATCAACGAGAAGATCAAGGAGATCAAGGAGATTGTCGGGGATGGAATGGCGATCAACGCCCTCTCCGGAGGAGTTGATTCGTCCACGGTGACGATGCTCGGGCATCGTGCCCTGGGGAACCGTCTTAAGACCGCATTCATTGACAATGGCATCATGCGCGAGGGGGAGGCGGGACAGGTTGTGGGTCTTTTCAGAAATCTCGGTGTCAAGGTTGAGGTAATCGATGCGCGCAAGGAGTTCTTCTCGGCATTCAAGGGAATCACTGACCCGGAAGAGAAGCGTGAGGCCGTGACCCAGACCTTCTACCGGGACGTATTCGGACGTATGGTCAAGGAAAGCGGTGCGAAACACCTCCTTCAGGGGACTATCTTGACCGATGTCGATGAGACAATCGCGGGGATCAAGCGGCAACACAATGTCTTCGAGCAACTAGGAATAGACCCGGAAGAGGCCTTCGGCTACCGCATTATCGAACCGCTTATTCAGCTTCGCAAAGACGGTGTCAGGATAGTAGGCAAGGCCCTCGGCCTTCCCGCGGAGCTTTTCGAACGTATTCCGTTCCCGGGGCCGGCACTCGCGGCACGCGTGATAGGAGAGGTAACCCCGGAACGCATCGAAACGGTTCGAAAGGCGACTGCTGTCGTGGAGGAATTGTTAAAAGACACCGGCGCGTTCCAGTATATGGCGATCCTTCACGAAGACCGTGTTACCGGCATACGCGACGGCAAGCGTGACTTCGGCCAGCAGATCGAGGTTCGCTGCTGGGACAGCATCGATGCGCGTACCGCGACACCAACCCGACTTTCCTTTGAAATCCTCGAAAAGGTCGCCGGGGAGATTATCCGCACTGTGCCCGGCATTGTCAGCGTCACTTATAATATTACCTCCAAACCCCCCTCAACGATCGAGGTCGTGTAATATCTGTTGATTATTTGGAGGTATAAAGGCCCTAATTGCGACTATAGAAAGGAGAAATAATGGGTATTATAAAAATCATGCCATGCCTGGATATGAAGGACGGCCGTGTAGTGAAGGGTGTACACTTTGTGGACTTAAAAGACGCCGGTGACCCGGCAGAAAGTGCCGCTTTGTACCAGAAAGAGGGTGCGGACGAACTGGCCATGCTGGACATAGCCGCCACCCTGGAAAACCGCGGAACCCGCCTGGAATGGGTTGAAAATGTGTCTTCGGTTATTGACATTCCACTAACCGTTGGCGGAGGTATTTCGACCCTGGAAGACATAGATCTAACCCTTAAAGCCGGGGCGGACAAGGTGTCCATGAACAGTGCCGCTGTTAACAATCCCGAGCTAATAAAAGAAGCCGCTGAAAAATTTGGCTCGGAGCGCATAACCGTGGCCATTGATGGCTGCCGGAACCCGGAGATGCCCTCTGGATTCGAGGTAGTGGTGGCCGGCGGGACTAAACCAGTGGGTATAGACGCTGTAGAGTGGGCAAAGGAGTGTGAAAAACTGGGTGCAGGGGTGATCCTACCCACCAGTATGGATGGTGACGGGACCCAGGATGGCTACGATTTGGAATACACTAGGGCCATCGCTGATGCTGTTAAAGTTCCAGTCATCGCCTCTGGCGGAGCAGGAAAACTGTCACATTTCTACGATGCGGTTGAAGATGGTGGTGCCAGCATACTGCTGGCTGCTTCAGTTTTTCACTTCCGTACGTTTAGTGTCCGGGAAGTCAAGGAATATCTATTCCAGAAGGGTGTGGACGTGTCCCTTTAAATTTTATAATCGATAAGCTTTCAGGAACACCCACTTCGCTTTTTATTTACTCTCAGCGACGGTCCACCAAACGCTTCGGTCGGCCCCTGATCCGGTAAAATTCTAGGCCGCCTGGTTCAGCAAAGTTGAAGAGGATGTTAAAGTTACCATCCTGGTGAGCTTCAGATAGGAGTGTTCGGGACTGCAGGAAACTTTTGAGGAAATTCTCCTTGACTAACTCCTTTTCACACTTACTGGTATCCAAACATTCCATACTGACCCGGAGAGTGGTTTCCTCAGCATCGCCATAAAGAGAAGCCTCATACTCCCCCGTTAGGTAGTCCATGTTTTCCCGCTGGAATACGCCCCTCTCTATATCCACCCGGTTAAAGGGTGAACCAGCCACCCACATCGTCTCGGCTTCCCTTTCAGGGAGCATGATCCGGAGGTGGGTGCGGCCGCAGGGACACTGATCCCGGGACATGACCGCGGTGGTATCTTCCGTGTCGTAATTCAATAGTAGTGTCCCGGTCTTGCCCCCAGGGGGTAACAGAGTAGTTAAGACTATCCTCCCACATTCTCCGTCTTCCACAAAGTTGTCCAGGGCAGGGTCGTAAACGTCCAGGTGCACCAGGTCCTCGGGTACGTGTAAACCCACCTTCTCATGACACTCCCCGCACATGGTCCCCTCGGTGCTGCCGTAGGTGTTATAAACCGGCACATCCCAGACTTCTTCCAGGAACGCCCGTGATTCGTCAGCAAAGCTCTCCCCACCAGCTATTAAACGTTTTATACTGGATTCTTGTGGGTCTAATCCCTCTGATTCCATCCTTCTAGCCAAACGAAGTAGTTTAAAGACACTACCCACGATCCCGGTGGGATGATACTTGGTTATTATGTTTACCGGGAAGGTGCAGCGCCCCATGGGGATGATGGTCATGTCTATCTTCTGGGCGGCCAGGGTCATGGTGTTAGCACCCACATTCATGCCGTAAGAGGCGCAGACCACCACCCGGTCCCCGGAAGTGAAGTTTTGAGAGACAAACGCCCGGGCATACTTCTCTGCATAACGGTTCCAGTCCTCCCAGGTCAAAAAGAACGATTTAGGGTTGCCGCTGGTGCCGCTGGTCTCGTGGACGGTGTACACCTCCGGCCAGTCTATGCACTTGAACTCGAATTCCTCCGTCTCAGGAGGCTGCCTTTCTCTGACGTTTTTACCAGATATAATAGGTAAATCGCGGAGGTCTTCGTGTTCCCTAATGGTTGAGGGGTCAATCTTGTTTGTACGAAACCATTTGCGATAAAAGGGAGAATTGTCCGCAGCAAACTGGACTGTGTAGCGTATGCGCTCATCAACCAGAGCGTCCAGTTCACCCCGGTCCATGGTTTCGATTGCTTCGGAAAAGAAACTCATAATCACCACCTACTACGAGATGAATTTGTAATTCTTACCTATAAAAGTTGATACTGACCTTATGAAAATAGTTCAGGTGCAGGCAACGCACAGCATTTCAGCCGGCCTGGACTATCCCGGCGTTGGCCCTGAGCATGCGTTTTTGAAGGACAAGAAGCGAGTGCTCTTTAGTGCCGTGACTGACGTGGAGGCGCTTGGCCAGCGTTACGAGAACTTGCTCAGAGCCAAGAGGAGCGAGATAGTCAGCAAGAGAGCTGAGATCGGCAACGCAGAGAGAGCGGCCCAATTGCTCAGAGAGGAGATTAAGTCGCTTGATGGCCCAAAACGCGCTTTAGCGTTGTTTAACGCAAAGCTGCTCGAGGATGAGATTGCGCGTAAGAAAGAGCAGGCGGGTACGTTGATCCCGAATCTTGAGGCAACCCCGAATTGTGTGGCTTGTGCCTCGGCTTCTTACTTAGCGCTGGTGCGCATAAATAGAAAGGCAGAGTCCACGTACATGAATTAGGCTTATGAACCCGCTCATCAGAGAGGGCGACCGCATGACAACTCCTGACCCGATCAGGACCCAGATACGGCAACGCACAGTAGATGCCTTCTGAGGTGCTTAAACAGGTAGACAGCGCTTAACGCCAGTTTGAGGCAAACGACATGGTAGGAAAAGATCTCCTCATCGAGCTTTTTCAAGCGGCTGAAATGCGCCGCTGGAACGACAAGCTGTGTCCCGTCCCCCTGACCGAACTCGACAAGCAGGGGCACAAGATGACCATCGCCTACGTGCTCGGCAAGTTCGCCGAACATGAGAGCGGTTTCAGCTGGACCGAGATCATCGAGGGCGGGCTTTTCGAGTACTTCGAGCGCCTCACCCTCACTGACATCAAGCCACAGGTCTTCGAGCGGATTAAAGCCAACGAGGAGACGTTCACGGAGCTGAAAAAAGAGGTCTATGCCCGCTTCACGCCCCTCATCGCCGACTTAAATGGCTTGGATGAACGATTCGAGGCCTATCTTTTCCATCCGCAGGACTCCATTAACCGGAAGATCCTCGACGCCGCCCACTTCTACGCAACCAAGTGGGAGTTTGACATCATCAAACACGAGAACTGGAACGACTACGAGATCGACGAGATCCAGCGCGGCCTGCAGCGGCGGCAGGAGGCGCTCTCTGACGTGGAAGGACTGCAGAAGCTCGCCCTGTTTCCGACCTACCGCAGCTTCGTGGACTTGTGCGGGCGGCTCCGGTTCCAGGTGCGGTGGGGGCAGCTGTACCGAGTTCCGCGGACCTCGGTCCTTGGCCACATGCTCATCGTTGCCATCCTGTCGTACCTGTTTTCCCTTGCGATTGACGCCTGTTCCACCCGGCGCGCCAATAACTACTTCGCCGGCCTCTTTCACGATTTGCCGGAGGTGCTCACCAAGGACGTCATCAGCCCCGTCAAGCGGGCCGCCACCGGCGTCGACCGCTTCGTGAAGGAGTTCGAACGGGACGAGATGCAACGGCGGATTTACCGACCAAAGCTCATCCCGGTGGCGTGGCAGCCCGAGATGCG